>MEOR01000076.1:45639-49702 GCA_001769295.1 Bacteroidetes bacterium GWF2_49_14
CTTTGGCATACTCGTCAAGTTCCTGGTAGGAACGGGTAAAATGGAGTGCATTTCGGGGGAAGAACCCATTTCCCTCAGTACCGGGCGCTTCGAGGAAGAGTACTTCTGCGATGAGAGAATTTAATCCGCGGATGATCCGCTCAAAGCGGTTCCGATGTTCGGGGCTCGCATCCGGCTCAACCGTCAGCTTCTCTTCCACCTTGCTCTGGGTATCATATTCAGGGCGAAGTGAATAGCATCCGGGGGAGTCTTCATTCAGGTAATTCTGCCTGACAAAATCGGTGTGTTCGCCGAAGCGCTCATAGAGGAAATGTTCCCTTATGTAGGGCCGGCAAAACCGTTGCTCGTCAAACCAGAGCCCCCGGTATTGCAGCTCGTCACGGTAATAGGGGATGCTGGGATTAAAATAACCCATCAACCCTTCAACCTGTGAAGCCGGTATCTCCCAGATCCTGAAGAATCCGAGTATGTGGTCGATCCGGAAGGCATCGAAATAGCCCGACAGCTGGCGAAGGCGCTGCTGCCACCAGGAAAAGTTGTCGCGGGCCATCACCTCCCAGTTGTAGGTCGGGAAGCGCCAGTTCTGACCTTTATCCGAGAAATCATCCGGCGGAGCGCCGGCCTGACGGTCCATGTGGTAAAGTTGCGGACTCAGCCAGGCATCCACACTGTTGCGATAGATGCCGATCGGGATGTCACCCTTGAGGACAACCCCTTTGGAGCGGGCATACCCTGCTGTTTCCAGAAGCTGCCGGTACGCATGGAATTGTATGAAATAGTGAACGGCGATGTCGTCAAAATGTCCCGATTTTTCGTCCGTTAGCAAGGCCAGTAATTCCGGTATAGGCTGCCGGAATTCACCCCAGTGAGAAAAATCGGGGGTATTGAACAGGTCGCGGAGATAGGAGAAAGCTGCATAAGGCCTTAGCCAGTATTCATTTTCTGCAAAGAAGGCAAGGAACTCAGGATCATTGAGAAAAGTGGATTTTTCCTGGTCGAATATCAGTTTGAAAAATCTCGATTTCAGTTTCATGACTGCCTCATAGTCAATCTTTTCGAGAGAATTCAAATATTCCCCCAGGGTTTCCAGGATCTGCTGGTTGATTTCAGAATTAAGCCTTCCGATCTCGTTAAGATTGATATAAACCGGATGCAAGGCATAAACGGAGATTGCGGCGTATGGGTACGAATCCTGCCAGGTGTGCCGGGCAACGGTATCGTTGACGGGAAGGATCTGAATCATTCGGATACCCACCTCACTGGCCCAGTCGACCAGCAGACGGAGATCCGTGAACTCCCCAACACCGCAGCCATCCTCGCGGCGGAGGGAAAATACAGGAATTGCCACGCCGGTTCCTTTCCAGTGATACTGGGGAAAATCGAATGTTTCGTCGCCGATCTGAATCACCTGAGGCAGGTCGCCATCTGGCAGATTGATGATGCGGTTGGCGGATTTCTCCCAGAAATGTGCCTTGCCGGTTTCGTCCAGCATCAGGTATTTATAGGTAACCGGGAATTCTGACACGGGCACCCTGACTTCGCCGCACCATTTGGGAAACCCGTTATTACCGAGGGCAAGAACCTTTTTCTCCGACCAGTTTCCCAGGCTTTTTGCACTTCCCGATACGGCTATACGGTGACCCGGCTTAACCCGGATAACATCGGGCATAAACCGGATAACAACTGAATTGCCTGTTTTATCGGTTTTCGCAATAGGTGCGGGATACAGCTGTCCGGTTTTCAGGATTGCGTTCGTGAAGGCGGAGGTGTGGAGCGTATAACCGGGATCTGACTGGGCCCTCCAGCGATCAGACAGGAGAAGGCTATCGTGTTTTGTTGTTCCGGGGCTTAAGGTGCGGTCGGGCCCCCACTCTTCGAGGCAGGTACGGAAGTTGTCGTCTTTCACATAATACCGGTAAGAGAATCCGATGGTTGTATCCAACTCTGCCTTCAGGCTCCAGAGTCCTGACTGGGCATCTTTCAGATTCATTCCGATTGCCTGCCCTGCCTGTCCGTTTCCCAGAGCAGGATCAGAGCCCAGGATCATCAGCTGCTGACCCGGATGCGTATTATATAGAATCTGAAATTCCAGTATCATGGGACAATGGTTTAAGACAAAAATAAAAAATTTAGCGTGATGTTTCCGGGGCTGCGGATATCACCGGGAACATTACCTGTTCACCCCCGGGCTGAACCCCGGGGTTACTGATCTCTTCGAACCGGCTGTTCTTTCATCTTTCTTCTTTCATCTTTCTTTCGCCTTTCGCCTTTCTTCTTTCGCCTTTAACCCCTATCTTTGTATGAATACAGATTTAATCAGGACAATTATGAAAAATTACAGGTTATTGAAAATCAGCCTGATTACCCTTTCCGCCCTGATCCCCCTGTTGATGACCTCCTGTAAGAAGGAGCCCAACACCGCCCCGGTTGCCAAATTTACGATCTCCCCGTCGTATGGCACCACAGCGACCGTTTTTACTTTCGATGCTTCCACAGTAAGTGACCTGGAGGACCCGGTGGAGTTGCTGAGCGTACGGTGGGACTGGGAGTCTGACTCCGTTTTTGACACGGAATTCAGTACAACCAAGACCATCGACCGTCAGTTTGCCAAAGGTGGAACCTATTTCATTTCCGTGGAGGTGAAGGATTCCGAGGGGAAAACGAGCCGTTTTACAGATTTTGTTAAGGTTAACTGGAGCAACAGGCCGCCCAAGGCTGCTTTGAATATCACCCCTCCGCGGGGATTCCTTCAGGATATCTTCCGGATGGATGCCTCGGCAGTCAGTGACGCGGAGGACAAGGCCACCGATTTGATGGTGCGCTTTGATTTTGACGGTGACGGCACTTTCGACACCGAATATTCGAAAACTAAGGTTGCCACGCATCAATATACAGAATCGGGAGCCTATTCCGTCAAGCTTGAGGTTAAGGACAGTGGCGGCTCCCTGGATGAAAAGGTTGTTTCGCTTATAGTTGGCGGCGTGAACCAGGCCTCCGAAGCTCCAAAGGATCCGGCACCTGCCGATCAGGCCGGCGCTGTTACAACCCGTGCCATTCTTTCCTGGACCTGCATCGACCCCGATTCAGACTCCATGAAATATGACATCTACCTGGGCCGCGATCCAAACCCGGGCCTCATCGCCTCAAATGTTCCCGCTTCCGAATATGCAACCTTGCCGCTTGAGTTCGGGAAAACTTACTACTGGAAAATAGTGGCAAAAGATCCCTATCAGCATGCAGTGGCAGGTCCGGTATGGTCCTTTGAAACGAATACCCCGATATATGAGATGGGATCTTTTACCGATGCGCGTGATGGCAAGGTTTATAAAACCGTTAAGATCAACGACAAGATCTGGATGGCACAGAACCTTAATATCGGAACCATGATCCATGCCAGCACCGGCGGTAAATACGGTGACGGATATCAACGGGATTCCACCCGGGCTGAAAAATACTGCTACAGGAACGAAGCGATCTACTGTGATTTGTACGGTGGTCTCTATCAGTGGGATAAGGCCATGAACTTCACAACCATCGAGGGCACCACAGGAATCTGTCCGGTTGGCTGGCATATGCCGACTGATGCCGAATGGCTGGAACTTATCATATTCCTGCAGCCCGATGAAGGAGAAAAGCTTGCAGGCGATGATCTGGTTTGGGGGAGTAAATCAGGATTTGAAGCCCTCTTTTCCGGTTATCTGATCTTTGCCGAACGTAAATATTACGATGCCGACCAGGCCGGTTATTTCTGGAGTTCAACACTGAATCCGCAGATCAACCACCTGGCCCTGGGCCGCTCCGTATTCCGCAGCAAATCGGCCTTCCAGCAAGATACGTTCCAGAGGGTGAGTGGGTTGCCGGTAAGGTGTTTGAAAGATTATTAGACTTTTTGAAATTGTGGAAAGTGGAATGTGATAATGTGATAGCGCCAGAGCCTATCACATTATCACATTCCACTTTCCACACTACTTAAAAATGAATAAACTACGGCTAATCATCGGCATAACCGGCGCCAGCGGCTCCCTCTACGCGCACCTGATGCTCAGGAAGCTGGCGGAGCTGC
>MEOR01000077.1:0-16816 GCA_001769295.1 Bacteroidetes bacterium GWF2_49_14
ACGCCAGAGCTTATGACGACCTGATGTACCGGCACTGGGACGAATGGACCGAAACCTTCACCCATATCTTTATCGGGGAATATTCAAAAAACCAGCTGGTCAATGTTAAGGATATCATGGAGGGTGAAGCCTGGGAGGCACCGCTGAAACCCTTTGGCGGACTGGAACAGATTGCATGGTCGCCCGATGGGAGCAGGTTGGTTTATACTTCGCGTAAGAAACTGGGGCTTGAATATGCCCTGTCAACCAACTCCGATCTGTACCAATATGACCTGAATACCGGAATAACCACTAATCTGACTGAGGGAATGATGGGCTATGACATAAATCCGGTTTTCTCGCCAAACGGAAGATACATTGCCTGGGAGAGCATGGAACGCGAAGGGTATGAGGCGGATAAAAACAGGCTCTTCCTGCTGGATCTTCAGACAGGGAGCCGCATAGACGCCACCTCCCGCTTTGACCAGAGTGTTCTTGCACCTGCATGGAACGAAGATAATACCGCTATTTATTTCATCTCCGATTATCAGGCTACCGATGAGATATACCGGTATAACCTTCAGATGGATTCGATCCAGAAACTAACGGAAGGGATTCATGACTATTCCCTGGTGCTGCCGGTCGGTGAGAAGCTTATTGCCGTGAGAAAGTCGATGTCGAAGCCCGATGAAATCTTCAGTGTTGATCCGCAGACAGGCAGCGCTGAAGAGATTTCCTTCATCAACAAGCCTTTGCTCGACCAGCTTGTGATGGGTAGGGTGGAATCAAGATGGGTTACTACCACAGATGCCAAACAGATGAAAGTGTGGGTGATCTATCCACCGGGGTTTGATGCAAGCCGGACCTATCCGGCCATTCTCTACTGCGGTGGAGGGCCTCAGAGCACCGTCAGCCAGTTCTGGTCGTACCGGTGGAACTTTCAGATGATGGCTGCCAATGGGTATATAATTGTTGCGCCTAACCGGCGCGGACTTCCGGGCTTTGGAAAGGAGTGGCTGGAGCAGATCTCGGGTGACTATGGCGGGCAGAATATGCTCGATTATTTTTCCGCGATCGACTCCATCAGCAATGAACCGTTTGTCGACAAAAACAGGCTGGGGGCAGCGGGTGCCTCATACGGCGGGTTCAGCGTTTTCTGGCTGGCCGGCCACCATGAGGGAAGATTCAAGGCTTTTATTGCTCACGACGGAATGTTCAACCTGGAGGCAAACTACCTGGAAACGGAGGAGATGTGGTTTGCAAACTGGGACATGGGCGGTCCTTACTGGGACAGCACCAATCTGGTTGCCCAAAAGAGTTACGCAAGCTCCCCCCACCGGTTTGTAAACGACTGGGACACCCCAATTCTGGTGATTCACGGAGAGAGAGATTACCGGATCTCCTATACACAGGGGATGCAGGCCTTCAACGCTGCACGCCTGCGTAATATTCCGGCCCGACTATTGATATTTCCCGAGGAAAACCACTGGGTTCTTTCGGCGCAGAACGGAATTCTTTGGCAGCGCGAATTTTTCGCCTGGATGAATCGGTGGCTCAAGCCATAAGTTCTATCGGTTTATAATTCTTCAGAGAGAAAATCAGCCAGCGGCTTCGGAAAGGGGTACTGGCTGATTTTTTCTTTTGGTATCCAGATGCACTCCGGCTCTTCAGCCAACCTTACAGCATCCTCACGGGGTTTGTAAAAGCTGATGGACAGGTCAACATGACTAAGCGGATGCATGATTTTTTTGATGAGGTCCTCATTCCTCCCTAAGGATTCAGGAAGATCGTACAGACCTTGCCAGATGCCGGGGCCTTTTCGCTTTTTTATCAGCAGCTGTCCCGCTGATTCTACGAGTAGGTAATTGATTTCCCTCAAAGATCTTTTTTGTGACAGGGTCTTGACCGGGAGCTCTGTTTGCACTCCCAATGCAAAGGCCTTGCACGATTCCCTGACCGGGCATTGATTGCATTTTGGAGACCGCGGTGTGCATAGCATGGAACCAAGGTCCATCATCGCCTCATTGAAGTCACCCGGCCGCTCCGGATCTATCAGGTCCTGAGCAAAAGCCCGGAATCTTTTCCGCGCCGGGCCCGAGTTCACCGGAGTGAAATCGGCGTACATCCGGCTAAGAACGCGATAAACGTTACCATCCACCGCAGCCTCAACCTGTCCGTAACAAATTGAGGCAATGCAGGAGGCCGTATAATTTCCTACTCCCTTCGACGCGGCAATCTCATGAAAATCAACAGGAAAGACCCCGGCATGTTTTTCCATGATCAGCCGGGCTGTATACAAAAGGTTCCGTGCACGTGAATAGTAGCCGAGGCCCTGCCAGGCGCCCAGCACCTGATCCTCATCGGCCTCAGCCAGTGATTGGATATCCGGGAAAAGGTCAATAAACCTGAGGTAATAGGAGGTCCCTTGCCCAATCCGCGTTTGTTGGAAAATGATTTCAGAGATCCAGATTCTGTAAGGGTCCTTGCTGCCGCGCCAGGGCAGCGACCTTTTGTTCAGGTCATACCAGGCAAGCAGGAGTCCCGCGAAAGAACCGGATTCTGTCATTTTCCTATATCAACACAGTGGGTAACCAGCAACTCGGTCAGATTAAGTCCCCTGCATACGCCCTTGAACATAACGGGATCTCCCTTCCTGTATGTTTTTTTACGGTCGTAGATGGTCTTTCTCATGACACAGCGGACAATTTCCATGTCCTTTCCCAGCAGCACAAATCCAGGTCCGGCGAGTGTTACGACACCTTCAATTACGATGACCTTGTCCCCATACTGGTAGTGAGCTCCGGAGGGATCATCCACAAAGGTGGCAAAGAGGTCTTCTGAGGATAAGTCGGCTGCAGGCATTTCGGACTCGATCGAGAACCAGGGAGGGAATACCACAAAATAAACCACTGACAAAAGGAGCGCCGTGATAAACATGACAATCAGCCGGCTATGCAGGTATGATTTCTTCAATTTCATTTTCCAGCACCTTTACCGTACGGTTTGTATAGCATATCCACTTCAATGGGAATAACCAGGGCAACTCGGTCTGCCACAATGTTCGGCACCTTGATTTTGTATGTATCGAGCCGGATCTCAATATGCGCCTTAAGCCGGATCTCCTCATCGGTTTTCCGCAGAATTCCTTTTTCCTGAACTCTTGCCGTTACCCCATGAATCGTAAGGTCACCTTGCGCCTCAACCGGGTAATCGGCATCCCCCACGAGAAGTGAAGGGTTAAATGAGTTGATCTTGCCTTTAAATGTGGCTTTGGGATATTTTTCTGACTCCACATAGTTTTCATTGAAGTGTTCCTCTGCCAGGGGAAGTGTAAATTCGAACGATTTCATGAGCAGCGTAAAGGCCACTTCTCCGGTTTTCATATTAAGGAATGAGCCAACCTGGTAGTTATTCGCATCAATATCAATAATATCGGTACGAGAAATGAAATAAATCCTGCCGGTCCGGGTAAACCAGAGACTATCCTGACTGTTGGCAGGAGCCAGCCCCAGAATAAGTGTGCTTACGAGGACTATTACATATTTCATTTCTTTTTCCTGATGACGGTAAACACGCGGGAAATATTGAAACCGACATGGATCTCCTTCTTTTGCCAGGAGCGTGTGGTTTCGGCGATATAACCCGGCTCCAGGATGTTGAACGAGTTAGTCAGAAACAGCTGAAAGACATGGCTGCCGGTTTCAATGTCTATCCCGATTGTTAAAGGGTTAAAGCGAGGGGCGCCGGTAAGCAGCAGCCGGTCCTTTAACAGAAAATACTCGCAGGTGAGCGCTGCACGGGGGGTAAATTTTAGCCGGCCGCCCATGCCGAGCGCAAACATTCGGTTGGGATCAAGGGGTGTGGACACCATGTTCCGGTGGATCCAGGTTGGGCTCAACTGCAGGCTGAGCCAGGGTGCAAATTTCCTTGCAACCAGCAGCTGCGTGACAAACGAGCGGCGGTGCACGGCATCCACAACCCAGGATGGATCAGGATACTCTTTTGTGGTAGTCATGCCCCCCAGCAGCACCGAAACGGTCACAGGCATACCGGGAAACCCCTTCGACTGACGTATAGGACTCAGCTTCAGGAATCCGTTGAAATACTCATCGACCGTAGCCCGGCCTACCCCAACCTCAAGCCAGTCGGTAATCCCATATTCGAGGCTTACATGGGTGCTGGATTCATCCAACCCGTAAAACTTCTTGAATCCACTGTTTATCAGGCCAAAACGATGCGCGATATGAAATTCAAGGTCTCCTCCCTGCATTCGTTCTACCGAATGGCAATTGATCAGGCGGGTCGACTTGAAGGTTGCGTCAACAGGCACCCGTTTGGGCCTGATCTCCTTATCGAGCAGGTCTAGCAGGTCATCCTGGGCCGCGAGGGGCAGCCAGGCACTCCAGGCCATCAAGAATAACAATATTATCTTCTTGATAATCATTTAATTATCTAAATCTTCTTCCTGGGATTCCGTCCCAGAATAGGTTTTGTATTTGTGAATCGGGCAAGAAAACATTAAAAATCCTGATTTCATCGACATATCCTCTAAACAAAAGGGTGTCAATTATATCAGAATTATAAGGCCGACCGAGATAGAACAGGTCGGTCAGGGGGTGGATCCTCATCGTAGTATCGGCTGATCCGGGTTGGTACCCATCTATATACATGCGCGGCGTGTTAATGGTATCGCCGATTTCGATATACAGGTGATGCCAGAAAAAATAATCGATCGGATTGTTCCAGACAAATTCGGAGGTATCCTGCTTCATGAAGATATTGAACCGTGGCATAGTTGCAGAAGTCACAGCATCAATTCCGGCTGAAAATTGACCGATCCCGTAATCAAACAGGAATGCCCTGCGGTAATTCGGCAATGGAAGGAACCACATGGAGATTGCCAGGGAATCATATCTTCCGAGAAAAAGGGTCAGATAATCCTCAATACCATCCAGTATCAGGGCTGAACTATCCGTCATGTGATGGTCACGACCGGTTTCGAGGCTGCCCAGGAAGCGGAGGTCCTCAACCTGTCCCAGCTCGTCGCTGAGTCCTGAATCCAGTGTAAACCAGGCAACCTGTCCCTTATAGGTGGAATCCGGTATAACCACATGGGGGAACATATCCTGCTGATTATCATAAGCGCAGGCTGTGAGGAACAAAATGATGCAAATCAGGACAGGCAGAAGTTTTCTCACGATTTGAACAGATACTTCCGTATGGTGATTAACAGCTGGCGCGAATCAAACGGTTTGATGAGGCACTCCTGCGCACCTGCAAGAATCATCTTTTCCTTGACTCCCTCATAGGAATACGCTGTATAGGCTATGATAGGTAGCTTCGGCCTCATAGCCCGGATCTCGCGGGTGGCCATGAAGCCGTCTTTTACAGGCATCTGAATATCAGTCACCAAAACGTCAATGGCATCGTTTACCTTAATCAGGTCAACCGCCTCCTGCCCGTTCTTCGCCCACAACAGCTGAGCCTTGGTTTTCTTCATGGCTTCGGCCAGGAACATGTAGTTTATATCAACATCCTCTGCAATCACAATGATCAGGGAATCCCATTCATAACGAAGGATCTTCTGATTATAGGCACTCAGTTCTCCGGTTGGTTCCATGTCATTTTCAGTTTTATGATGAATAAAAATATCAAAAAAACATCAAAACTAAAGCGTTAGCGGCGGAAAGTAAAAAGGTCGCCAGTACGTATGTTGTAAAGTGCTGTAAAACCAGCGATCACTTCAACCACATATTTTGCCGGATAGTCTGACGGGATGGGCTGCTCATTCAGGGTTGGCGCATTCTCATGTATCCTGATAATCTTCTTTTGAGCATCCAGGTAAATGATATCCAGCGGAATGTAGGTATTCTTCATCCAGAAGGAACGCAAATCCGTGTCTTCAAAAATAAACAGCATACCGGTGTGCATCTCCATGGTTTTCCGGTACATCAGACCTAGCTCCCGTTGCGGATCATCATCGGCAATTTCGATATCGATTTTTACGATCAGGGAGCTGTCAGGCCTGAGAAAAGACAATTCACCCTCTTTCCGGAAAACAGGATCCCCGCTGGTACCCGATACCAGATTCTGATCCTGAAGCCCCTTATCTTGCTTACCCGGAACCACTTTCATGACAATCAGCACAATAACCAGAACCAGCAGAATGGCCAAATAAATTACGGGCCGTCCCTTTACTTTTCTGTAATTCGTATAAATCCCAGCCTTCTTTCTATTTTCACGGATGGTAACCATGCCCTAAAGTTTCGATGAAGATACAAAAGCTTTTTAATCAGATGGACCGCCTGGGCAAAAAGGGAGAACCCTTCCTATTTATCATTGATTTTGAAGCTGTTAATCCAATGTTATACGCATTGAAGGACCTTCCATCGACCATCAGGTACTCTACACCCGGGCATCCGGAGATCCGCGATTCGTCAGCTGTGCAGGGGCCGGTTACTTTTGAAAGAAGTCCGATGAGTTATCCCGAATACCTTCAGGCTTTCAGGATTGTACATCATCATCTTCACCAGGGTAACAGCTATCTGGTCAACCTCACTTTTCCCACTCCGGTGCACACCTCCCTGTCCCTGCAGGAAATTTTTAGCCGAAGCCTGGCCCCATACCGGCTACTCGTTGAGGATCAGTTTGTTGTGTTCTCCCCGGAACCTTTTGTCACGATCTGTGATGGCATGATCCGCTCCTTTCCGATGAAGGGCACAATCGATGCATCTGAACCGGACGCCAGGGAAAAAGTACTGAGTGATCCCAAAGAGTCGGCCGAGCATAACACTATTGTTGACCTGATCCGCAACGATCTTAGTCGGGTTGCAAGCAGCGTTACCGTAAAACGATTCCGCTACATCGACCGGATCCGGACGCTTGATCGTGAGATCCTCCAGGTGAGTTCGGAAATCGAAGGGAAGCTTGAACCGGACTACAACTCCCGACTGGGCCGGATATTTAAGGAGCTTCTGCCAGCGGGATCGGTGAGCGGTGCACCTAAGAAGCGAACTCTGGAGATAATCCGTGACGCGGAGGGTTCGCCGAGGGGATACTATACCGGCGTTTTCGGCATCTTTGACGGAAACAGTCTTGAGAGTGCGGTGATGATACGGTTTATCGAAAGGAGTGCCGGCGGATTCCAGTTCCGCAGCGGTGGAGGAATCACGCACCTGAGCGATCCGGAGAAGGAATATGAGGAGATGGTGACGAAGGCGTATTTGGACGGACGACGGACGACGGATGACCGATGACGGACGTCGGTCGTCGGTCATCGGTCGTCGGTCAAATAACCACCTTATGCAAAACATACAAATAATCCTAACAGCAAGCTCAATCGAATCCGGCGAATTGGCTGGAAAAACGGCGGTGGTGATTGATGTTCTGAGGGCTACCTCGGTGATCCTGACGGCATTGCAGAACGGGGCGAAAAGAATCCGGCCGGTTCAGTCGGTTCAGGAGGCTATTGCATTGAAATCAGGAGATAACCTTCTGGGAGGGGAGCGGAATGCTGAGAAAATAAGCGGATTTGACCTCGGCAATTCGCCGCTTGAGTATACTTCGGCCAGAGTCGGAGGCAAAGAAATCGTACTGACCACAACCAACGGTACCCTTGCCCTTTCACGCAGCCACCAGGCTGACCGGGTCCTGGTGGCTGGTTTCCTGAATGCAGCAGCTGTTGCAGAGTACCTGTTCCGCTCCAAGCAGCCTGTTGAATTGATCTGTGCAGGAACCAACGGTGAATTTTCCCTGGATGATTTCCTTTGTGCGGGACTGATTGCAGATTCACTGACTTCAGAAGAAGAGATGACTCCTAATGACCTGGTACATCTGGCTATAAAAACCTGGAGAGAGGCCAAATCCGATGTTCATCAGGCCTTATCAGCCTGCAGGCATTACAATATATTGAAGGACAAGGGTTTTTCAGAAGATCTGGACTATTGCCTGAGCCGCGATTTGTTCAGGATTCTGCCGGTTTATGATCCAAAGGAGGGTACAATTAGGCTGATTTCGTGCTAAAATGACGCGGTCCCCGCTTTCGCGGGGATGACAACGCTCTTGAGGTAACGCTGTTGTTCTTGTCATCCCCGCGAAAGCGGGGACCGCATCCCCCAGCCACCAAAGTAACTTCTGGCCAAACCGGCAACTGACAACCGTAAGCCGGCAACTGGTAATCGCTCAGCTCTTCCGCCTGATTATCAGCCTGTCATACAGGAACATCAGAGCAACAGTGAGCAGCCCGATGCCAAACACCACATACCAGATCTTATTGGGATTGTAGGCCTGCCAGAGGTAATCGGTAAGCTGGCGGCCATTCATTCCCATCAGTTCTCCGGCACGGTTCAAATAATCGGTTTGTGTGAAATCACCCGAAATCGCAGGTATCTCGAGGCCACGCGTTGCCACCTCCTGCTGTAGGAGGGTAATCTTGTCCGACAGTTTTGCGTAGACTCCGCCGGATATTTGTCCGGCGAAAAAATTCCCGCCGGCATAGGGAATAAACGAACACCCCATATAGAGGGCAACCTTGTCTTTGGGCGCGATCCGGGCCACATATTCCGATATTTTCGGTGATGAGGCCATCTCGCCCGTAGCAAAAATGAAGATCGACAGAATCAGGAAAAATCCGTTCTGAGTCAGCAGGGAAAGGGAGATCCCGATGGCACACACGAGCATGCCGCTGATCATGGCACTCAGCGGTTTCCATTTCATCACCAGTGAGGAGATAAGGATCTGGAAAATAACGATGAACAGGGCATCGATATTGATGAGCATCTCCGAAGCAATCCGTGATTCATGCTGAGTATCCAGGGCTTGACCCAGCCAGGGCCAGAAACTGCTGATGGACTGATACATGGTATCGGTATGAACCCACTGGTCTATAAAAACCGGGAGGGTATAGAACAGCTGGTTGTACATGGTCCAGAAGCCAATAACCAAAATCAGAAAAATTAATAACTTAATGTCACTTAATGCTTTAACTATGTTTTTTAAAATAATTCCGATGGATTTTCCCAACGGATCGGTGTTCTTCTCCTGGGCCGGTTCCTTATAAAAAAAGATCACGATCAGGAGATTTACCAGGATGGCCACCGACGACATCACAAACACATATTTCCAGGAAAATCCACGCAGGTAGGAAGCAACCAGCGGTCCGATGAATGCCCCGACATTTACGATCATGTAAAAGATCCCGAATCCGATTGAAGAGGTTGTTTCATCGGTGGTTTTTCCAACCGTAGCCTGAACCACAGGCTTGAACAATCCGGCTCCGAGGGCTACCCAGAGAAATACGGCGAACACAGAGCCGTACGAGCTCACCTGTCCCATGGCAAAATACCCGGTAGCCAGTACCACATACGAAACAATCAGTGTCTTCCTGAAGCCGAATTTATCCGCAATTGCCCCGGTAACCAGTGGCAGGAAATAGAGGATCATCACCACGGTTCCCATCAGGGTCCCCTTCTGTATCTGGGTAAAGCCCAGGGCTCCGGTCTCGGTTGAACCGGTGAGGTAGAGCGCCAGCGGCACGAACATTCCGTACCAGGCCAGGCGTTCGAACAATTCCATGGTGTTGGCCCACCAGTAGGTGGCGGGAAGCTTGCGGAAGACAGTAGTAAATGCGCTCATATTGCTGGTTACTGGTTACTGGTTGATGCGGAGCGTTGTCATCCCCGCGAAAGCGGGGATCGCGTCCCATAAAGCGCGGTACGCAGGGGAACCGGTCCCCGCTTTCGCGGGGATG
The DNA here is from genome assembly GCA_001769295.1 of Bacteroidetes bacterium GWF2_49_14. Lineage (GTDB taxonomy): Bacteria > Bacteroidota > Bacteroidia > Bacteroidales > UBA12481 > UBA12481. Next base: position 9,728 of record MEOR01000077.1, read on the forward strand.
ACAAGTGCTCTGTCCATTAGCAAATTTCAAGTCTGACCACATTTTCCACGTGGTGTGTATGCGGAAACATATCCACCGGCTGCACATCGGTAATGGTGTATAGATCGGACAATTGTGACAGGTCGCGGGCCTGGGTGGCGGGATTGCAACTTACGTACACGATCCGGCCGGGACGGGCATTGCGGATGGCTGTAATGACATCTTCATGAACACCTGCCCGCGGTGGATCCAGGACGATGACATCCGGGCTTCCATGTTCCTCGAACAGTGCCTGACTGAGTGCATCCTTGATGTCACCAACCAGGAAAACCGTGTTGCCTATGCCGTTAAAATCAGCATTGATCCGCGCATCTTCAATGGCTTCGGGAAGGTATTCTATCCCGATAACCTTTGAGGCATTGCCGGCCAGGTACTGGGCAATCGTGCCGGTACCGGTATAAAGGTCGTAAACCACCTCATTTCCGGTCAAACCAGCGAACTCCCTAACGGTGTTGTACAGACGGTGCACCTGGTGGGTATTGGTCTGGAAAAAGGATTTCGGACTGATCTTGAAGTGAAGCCCTTCCATCTCCTCAACAATATGATCCCGGCCGTACCAGGTAACCACTTCAAGGTCGTTGATGGTATCGTTTCTCTTCGGGTTGATCACGTACACCAGGGAGGTGAGGAACGGGAAGCTCTTTACCATGTGATCCATCAGTATTTTTCGCTTTTCCGGTTCATCCTCGTGAAAGCTTACAATAACCATCCATTCGCCGGTTGATGTGCATCGGATTATAAGGTTCCGCATCAAGCCCGATTGATTTCTCAGGTCGAAATAAGTATATCCGTGCTCCAGCGTAAAGCGCCTCACTTCATCCCGGATTGCGTTGGCCGGGTCAGGTTGCAGCCAGCATTTGTCGATGTTCACCACCTTATCGAAAAGCCCCCTCACATGGAGTCCCAGTGCAGGCGGGGCAGGCAGTCCGGAGTCCAGCTCTGCCCTGGTCAGCCATCTCCGGTTTGAGAATGTGTATTCCATCTTGTTCCGGTAGAATTCCGGGTGATCAGCACCCAAAATCGGCCGGATATCAGGAAGGACAAGTCTTCCGATACGGGTAAGCTGGTCGGTAACCTGTTTGGCCTTGTATTTCAGTTGCAGCTCATAGGGTAGCATCTGCCACTTGCATCCTCCGCACACCCCGAAATGGGCGCAAACCGGCTCCTGGCGGTCAGTAGAGAATGAGGTTATGCGGATCAGGTTTGCCTCCCAGTAAGAGTGCCGCTTTTTTGTAACCTGCACATCGATGACATCTCCGGGAATAACCATTGTTACAAAAATGACCCTGTTCTCAAAGCGGGCGATGGCTTTTCCCTCGGCTCCAACCGATTCAACCACCAACCCGTCCAATCTCGGCAACGGTTTCTTATGACGCACGCTTGTTCAGTTTGGTGCTAAAAGTAATAAACCCGAGGTAATTTCCTTATGCTTACCAGATCCAATGCTGTATCCCGCGCCGGAACCAGGAATAATGTCCCAGCAGGGAAGCAGCCGAAATCAGTGCCGGAAAAGCACTGACCAGGCGGATTGCCCGGCGCTGCGATTTCATCCGCGTCCAGAGCAACTTTTCCACCTGTTCCCCGTATAAGTCTTCCTTTCCGTTTCTTACCGCCAGTCCGGCCATCAGCCCACTCCTCACGGCATACATGATCCCGTCGCCCGAAACCGGGTCAACCAGCGACGCCGCATCGCCTGTCAGCAGGTATCCCGGTCCGCTCCAGGACTGTTTCCGCATCGCGAAAGGCACCATTCCACCCCGGAGGGGGGTAACCTGACGGGCGTTTTGGAGCATCCTGCGGACAACCGGATGCTGTTCCCGAAAGTGGTTTAACAGGTCGGCCAGTGAAGTGCCGGTCTTCCTTCGGAAGGTTTCCGGCATCCCGAAACCCACATTGGCCCGACCGCCTGTCATCGGAAATATCCAGAAATAGCCCGGGAAAAACCGCGGATGGTAAAAAATCAGTTCCATGCCCGGCTCAAGTTCCTCAATACCCTCGAAATAGCACCGGACGGCCTGCCCGTAAACGGATGGATCCGGCACTATGCCCGCAAGCTTTCGGGCTGCCAGGGAGGGGGCACCGTCAGCCGCGATTATGAGAGGAGTGCTGACTACCGGCCCTGCTGAACCGCCGGCTTCCTGTGTATAAATTTGTATCAGGCCATTACTTCTTTGGTAATCAACGGCTTTTAAGCCGGTGAAAACCTCCACCCCGGTTGTTTCAACCACGCGGTCCAGCAAAAAACCATCAAAAGCGCTCCTTTCGGTGACATATCCCGGCAAGGGCCATTTAAAAACAAACGGCTCACCGGTTGGAAAAACCAGGGCAGAAAAGCGAAAAGAGAGCGATGGCACCTTGTGCAGAAAGGAATCAAAGATCCCCGGACTGATGTTCTCAAGCCCGATAAGTGCGTGCGCTGGCACCGAGTCGCCACAGGTTTTATTGCGGGGGAAAACGGCCTTGTCCAGCAGCAGTATCTTTTTCCCGGAATCGCCCAGCGCCAGGGCGGCCGAGCAGCCTGCCGGACCTGCTCCCACGATCACAACGTCGGCAATGATTCTCTCACATGCTGCAGCCTCATTCATCTAATCTTGTTATACCCGAAGTTTATCTAAATTTGGCGAAAATTAAAAATCAGCATGGCCCGCATCGGACGACAGGTTGACCATTTTGTGGAGATTGATATTCAGAGCATACGGGCTGATTTTTCACCCGACCGCCAGCACAGGTTTACCCTGATGATGAAGTACAGCGACAACCTGATGAACAGCGGGCGAACCGGCACAGTTACCGTAATCCTTAAAAATCCAAGTGCTGCCGACGAAAGACGTTCCGACTCAACCATACGGAAAGTTGAAACTTACGTATGGCACCATTTCCCTGGAGCCCGCCACCTCAACATTCTGAATATCTTCGGATATCGGGCTACCGATGCGAAGGAGGTCAATCAGAAGCTTGCTGCTGAAGGAACTGATGCGGTAAACGGCAGTGAAAATGACCGGTTTTTCCAGGAACTTTTAGGCAAAACAGACCACTTGATCTGTGCCTGGGGCGGTCCTTCAGGAATCGACAGTACGCGTTACGTGTCACGCGTCACGTCTGTAAAGGACATGATTCTCAACCACTACACCGGCCCTGTCTATCAGGTCTGCGGGAGCCAGCCCACCAAAGAGCCGTTACATGGACTGATGTGGGGATATGATTATGAATTAAAGGAGTTTGCCGTATGATTTCCCTTGACCAGGTAACCGTTAGTTTCGGCAGTTTCGACCTGCTCAAGGAGGTTTCCTTCCTGGTAAGCCAGCGCGACCGGGTAGGCCTTGTCGGACGCAATGGCGCAGGAAAAACCACTATCCTGAGGCTGTTTATGGGCGACATGAAACCATCAGACGGTTTTGTGTCGGTGCCTCCAAACATCAGGCTTGGTTATCTTCCGCAGCACATGGCCTATTCGGATTCCACAACCGTTTTTCATGAGGCGGAGAAGGCCTTTGAGGAGGTATTGCAGCTGGAACGCGATATCCATAATCTGACCGTTGAAATTACTGCCCGTACCGACTATGAATCGGATTCCTATCATAAGCTTATATCCGATCTGTCAGAAAAAAGTGACCATTTTGGAGTGCTGGGTGGCCGAAACCGCGAGGCTGAGATCGAACAGACCCTGATCGGGCTTGGTTTCGAGCGTGCGGATTTTGAGCGGGCAACGGCTGAGTTTTCAGGGGGATGGCGTATGCGCATCGAGCTGGCAAAAATCCTGCTGAGAAGCCCGGATGTACTGCTGCTGGATGAGCCCACCAATCACCTCGACATTGAATCCATCCAGTGGCTGGAGGATTATCTGCGCGATTTCAGGGGCGCAGTGCTGCTGATCTCCCACGACCGGACCTTTCTCGACCGGGCCACAAAGCGGACGGTGGAAATTACGTTAGGCCGGCTTGCGGACTATCGGGTACCCTATACCGAGTTTCTGACTCTGCGGACCGAGAGGCGCGAGCAGCAGCTGGCCGCCTATACCAACCAGAAGAAAAAAATTGACGAAACCGAGAAATTCATTGAACGATTCCGGTATAAAGCCACCAAATCCGTACAGGTTCAGTCAAGAATCAAGCAGCTGGCTAAGATTGAACGCATTGAAATTGATGAAATCGACGGTTCGTCCATACACATCAAATTCCCACCTGCCCCGCATGCCGGCACCATCCTGGTTGAAGCCGAAGATGTGAGTAAAAGCTATGGATCCACACATGTTCTGGATAAAATCGCCATGATCCTCCACCGGGGTGAGAAAGTCGCTTTTGTTGGCCGTAACGGCGAAGGGAAAACCACCATGGCACGCATTATCATGGGCGAGCTGGATTTTGAGGGAACCTGCAAGCTCGGGCATAACCTTAAAATCGGATATTATGCCCAGAATCAGGCCGATGTTCTCGATCCCCTTAAAACCGTCATGGAAACCATTGATTATGTTGCTGTTGGCGATATCCGGACAAAAATCAGGGATATTCTGGGAGCCTTCCTGTTCAGCGGCGATGATATTGACAAAAAAGTTTCCGTCCTGTCGGGCGGCGAGCGATCGAGGCTCGCCCTGGCCTGTCTGCTGATGGAGCCGAAAAATCTTCTGGTGCTCGATGAACCCACCAACCACCTTGACCTGCGGTCGAAACAGGTATTAAAGGAGGCTTTGCTCAAGTTCAACGGTGCTCTGATCCTGGTTTCGCACGACAGGGATTTCCTTGACGGACTCGTGACCAAGATATTTGAGTTCCGGGGGCGGAAGGTTAAAGAGCATCCGGGCGACATATTTGAATTCCTGAATAAAAAACGGTTGACCACGCTCAGGGAGATCGAGCGTAAGGACCTGGCACAGAAACAGGAAAAAAAGCCGGATCCGAAGCCGGATCCGAAACCGGATCCAAAAACGGAAGCAAAGGTCAGGCAGGAACAGGCGGCTTTGGAGAACGGACCCGTGATAATAACCTTGCCCGACAACAAGCAGAAATACGAGGAAAAGAGGGAGGCTGACCGCATCCAGCGAAAAATCCAGGCCCGGATTGCCAAAACTGAAGAGCGAATTGAAAACCTTGAAAACCGTATCCACCTCATTGAAATGTTCCTGGCAGATCCGGAAAGCATGGCAGCCAATGCCGGTCCCGATCCCTATGCGGAGTATGAAGCACTGAAGCTTGAGCTGGCACAGGCCATGGAGGAGTGGGAAGAGGCGCATAAAGGTGCGTAGGGGCGAGCTGCGCTCGCCCGTGATGCCCATATACGGAATTCGGACAGGTTTGTTGATATTTTTTTGTAAAAAATATACCTTTAAGCAAATATTCCACCTCAATGAAAACATTCAGCACATATCTGATTATCGGGCTTACTCTTTTTATGGCCGGCTGTAAAAAGGACCCCATTGTTTTACCTGATGCCCTGACAACCGTAAAAGCCAATCTGGAGGCTGAGTTTGACGCGATAAATCTGGATTTAGCCACGGGAGTGGATTACGCGGTTTCTGTCGGGCTTGACACCACCCTGATCCGGGCTAAACTGCTCGAGCTGCTAAACCGACCCTCGCTTGTTGAGGAGTTTTGCTTTGTTACCCCGGACGGGATTCTCAGCATGATTGAACCATCAAAGTATTACTATTCACAGGGTATTGATATCAGCGAACAGGATCATATCATCAAGTCTTTTGACACCAGGAGTCCTGTGCTGAGCAAGGTGTTCCGGGTGGTTGAAGGGTACGATGCGGCAGCGCTCATCCATCCTGTTGTTGAATACAATACCATCAAGGGAGGCGTGGTGGTCGTTATTAAAACGGAAGAGCTGCTGGCCAGCGTGATGGAACCGCTTCTCGTGGGAGCCGACTTCGAACTTTGGGTTATGGAAAAGGGGGGCAGGATGCTCTACAACCAGGATGACTATGAAATCGGGCTGAACCTGTTTACTGATCCGGTTTACAAAGATTTTCCAGAGTTAGTGACTGCTGCCGGACTGATCAACGATGAAGAAAGTGGCACTACCACCTATTCCTTTTACAAAACCGGAACCACCACAACCGTTACCAAATTAACCTACTGGACCACGGTTGAGGTGTATGGGACGGAGTGGAAGGTGGTTTGGGTGAGGGTTGAGTAGACTTTGAGACTTTGAGACTGTAAGACCAAGAGACTGAGAAACTGAGAGACGGGAAGACCAAGAGATCAAGAGACTGGAGTCGGGAGGAGGGTAAGGCCAAAATCGTCAATCGTAAATCATCAGTCGTCGGTCGTCGGTCCTCGGTCGTCGGTCATCGGTCATCGGTCTTCTTGCGGCTGTAGAATGCCTTGGCATAGACCAAATAAAAGGTGCCAATGATGTTTACTGCATAATTCAGCCAGAGCGGCCACTGGAAATCGCCGGATTTAATGTTTCCGGCGGCGATGTATATAAAAGTCAGGAATACCCCGCCAGACCACATCAGAAGGAAAGACCAGTTAAAACTTGACACATCATGGGTTCGCCAGGTTTGCCAAACCTGAGGAATCACACCAATGCTCAGCACAATGTTGCCGAGCCAGCCGAGAAGTTCGAGTAGGTCCATATAGTTACCAGTTAGTACCAGTTGCAGGTTGCCTGTTAGTACCAGTTGCCGGTTGCCGGTTACCGGTTATTTCGCTCTTGCCAATCGCTCCGTCGCTTAGTCTCTTGGTCTTATAGTCTCTAAGTCTCTAAGTCTTAAAGTCTCCCTTCAGACTCCTCTGCCTTACCGCCTCGAACAGCAATACGGCTGCAGCGGCGGAGACGTTGAGTGAGGCTATCTTTCCGAGCATCGGGATCCGTACCTCCTGATCGCAAAGATCGAGCAGGGCCGGGCTGATCCCGGTATCCTCAGAGCCCATGACAAGAGCCATCGGACTCCGGAAATCGGCTTCATAAAAGAGCAGGTCGGTTTTTTCGGTTGCGCCTGTGACTTTTAGGCCTGCACTTTTCAGATATTTAACTGAGCGGATCAGGTCGACTGTGCGGCATACAGGAATAATACTGAGTGCTCCGGCCGAGGTCTTCATTGCA
>MEOR01000077.1:16830-21356 GCA_001769295.1 Bacteroidetes bacterium GWF2_49_14
TGCGCTTCCCTTCTCCGGTATCAGGATGGCGTCGGCCCCGGCAGCCTCGGCGGAACGTGCAATAGCTCCCATATTCCTGACATCGGTGACTCCGTCGATGATCACCACCAAGGGATCCCTGCCCGACTCAAAAACCTGCGCAACAACTTCTTCTAATGGAAGATAGGTCAGAAGTGCAGTAATAGCGATAATCCCCTGATGATTCTTGCGGGTCACACGGTTCAGCTTTTCAACCGGCACAAACTGATAGGGAATCCCGGCAGCCCGCACCAGGTTGAGAACCGCATTAAACTGCTCGCCCTGTAATCCCTTGCGGATCAGTATCCTTTCGATATTCCTGCCGGCCTCAACCGCCTCCTCCACAGGCCTAAGCCCCATTATAAAATCCTGTTGTTCTGTCATAAACTGAATATTTTTCCTTTTCTCCAGGAGTTCACCGCATTGCTCCAGAGCCCGCGGTAATCCTCCGATCTTTTTAACACAAAATCATACCCCCACCAGTGGTCTTCCGTGAGGTTAAACTCAAACTGCACATCCATCTCCGATTGGCTCCCCTCATAAACCCAGATTTCCCGGGTTTCGGTCCGGGTAACCCGACCCGGGGGACCAAATATCACGTAAACCATTCCACGGTCCGTTTTCCAGCCTTGCTTCGATGAAGGAAAATAAAGGTTGGCAAAAACAACCCGATTATAAAAGACCCTGATCAGGTCGCGTGCATTGGCATAGGTTTTTCCGGCATTGATCCAGTAGTCATCCACGGCTTTCTTGTGATCGGGTACCACAATCATTTTCTGGTACTCCTCCCGTGTGGAAATATACTGAAGCGGGGGCAGCATATCCTCCGGCAGGGTTATCTGTGGGTAATGATCACCGAATTGCGTAAGGCAAAGGCCACGTACCTTATCGGGATTAAAATGAAAAACATACACTCCCTCACCGCCAAGCTTGTATTGCAGTTGGCCGGAGTAGGCACGGGCTATTGTGGAATCCGGCAATGGAACGTTATCGGGTTGATCTCCTATTGAATAGGGGGGCAAAGGCAAAATATTCCGTGGGGAATAAACCGATATGAATATTTTTTCCGATGGAGGATCTTCCCTGATGATCCGGAAAGATTCGCCGGGGTAGTAAAAACTCTCAAAGGCAACATGATTTCCCGGTTGATTCAACACCAGCCAGTTCTGCCTCGGTTCCTCTGAAAATCGGTCGACCCACACAAAATCCCTTGCCCCATACTGTCGGATCTCATCCTCCAGGGTTACATCGAGCAGATATGTTTTCCCCTTCTCAGTCGGCACCTTCATCGATGCAATGATGGCGTCACTGACCGATTCCCGGTTAATCACGAACGATTGGGTATCCCGGGCTGCAACCTCCTTTTTTGAGAAAGAGCTGTAGAGGGTGTAATAAACTTTTAAACGCGCCTGGTCGCGGACCGATGGATTGGCCTGATTGAAGATAACTTCGCTTGCCAGAACCTTGAAAAACAGCATGCTCTCGTTCGCTGAGGTATGATACACGGTAAATTGGGGATGGATGACACTTTTCCCGGGATTGTAAAGATTCAGGGGCTTGTCCGACTCGGAGGATTTGCGGAGGGAGAGACACGATGTCATCACAAGGACAAAGGCGAAAGGCGAAAGGCGAAAGAAAGAAGAGGAAAGATACAAGAGGCGGCGCTTCATGGGGTCCAGGTTTTAAAGGGATGGAGGGCCAGGTTCAGGTTGTAGAAACGGGGATCGCCGGAGACTTCAGAGCCGACCCATCCGGGCCACTCCGGCTGTTCAGATTCATCCTTAAGTTCGACCTCTGCCAGGATGAGACCTTCATTATCGCCGAAAAATTCATCAACCTCCCAGGTATATCCTCTAAACTCCACCTTGTAACGATATTTACTGATAACGTCCGTTTTTGCCATCTTCATAATTTCAATTCCGTCTGCCATCGGAACTTTATATTCGAATTCCTCCCTGCAAATCCCTCTGGACTCTCCCTTTACGGTCAGAAAGGCTTGATTCCCGGTTATGCGGATCCGAACTGTACAAGCGGGATCAATCGAGAGATAGGCTTGCCGGATCAGGGCGCCTTTTAAAGGATTGCCCAGCGGTGCCCACAACTCATTTATAACCCGATATTTACGCTCAATCTCCATTACTTAATTGTCAGCTGCTTTAGGTCCTGACCCGTGGGACCCTGAAAAACCCGGAGGTCAAATTCCGGCATGATGGCCAGAATATGGTCAAACAAGTCAGATTGAATGGATTCATAACTTTCCCATGCCTTATCGGTGCAAAAAACATAGACTTCAAGCGGCACCCCCCGTTCGGTGGGCTGTAATTGTCTGACCATGAAAGTCATGTCCTGCTGGATTTTTGGATGGCTTCGCAAATACAATTCAAGGTATTTCCTGAAAATCCCAAGGTTGGTGAGATTGGAGCCAAAGCCGGGAAGGGTGGGATCCGCACCGAATTTAGCCTGATCAAGGGTGATCTGTGAGCGGCTGGTCTGAATATAATCCTTGAGGAGCTTTATTTTCTCGAGATGATCCAGTTGCTCTTCGGTGCAAAAATGAACGGAACTGATATCGATGTTAACGAACCGCTTGATCCGTCTTCCGTTCGACTCTTCCATTCCCCGCCAGTTCTGAACATGCTCTGAGATAAGTGAATAGGTAGGCAAGGTGGTGATGGTTTTATCGAAATTTTCGATTTTTACCGTATTGACGGTTATTTCGAGGACGGTTCCGTCGGCCCCGCGAGACGGAATGGTTACCCAGTCACCAATCCTGACCAGGCGATTCACGGATAATTGTATCGATGCGACCAATCCAAGCAAACTGTCCTTAAATACAAGAACCAGCACGGCAACGAAAGCACCTAATCCTGTGAAGAAGCCCTTGAGATGGAAATTGAACAGGATGGATAAAACCCATACAACTGCAATGAGAATCAGGATGAACTGAACCACCTGAACATAACCTTTGATCGGAATCCGGTCCGCAATATCCATCTGGTTAAAAACGATATTGACAGCGTTCAGTGCTGAAACCAGAGTCATCACGCCGATCACGATCATGTAAACGGAGACCATATCCTTGAAGAACTGAATCCAGCCATTCACAATTTTGCTTACAAGCTCATCCTGAACCTCGGCATAGATTCCTCCGAATACATTGGGAATCATGTAAAAAACCACAACCGCAGGTACAAGGTGGGCCAGCCTTTTGAATACCCCTTTCTCAAGAAGGATATCGTCAAAAGTGGAGGTGGTTCTTTTCACCATCCTGTGGATAAACATCATCAGAACGCCCCGGGTGATCCGGTCGATGATGAATCCAAGAAGAATCAGGAGTGCCATAAGGATGGCAACGTGCAGGATCTGACCCAAGGGGCCGGTAATGCCGATCGATGTCAACCAGTTGGAGATGCGTTCAAAGAGTGTTTTCAGGCTTTCACCCATAGCTGTTGTAAAGTATTGGTTTTCTGTTTGCCAAAAATACAATGTAATTTACCTTTACAGTTCATAATTACCAAAAAACGGAACGCATGAAGAAGTTTATTTTCCTGATCAGCCTGCTGGTCGCGGTAACCGCACAAGCTCAGGTTACGTATGAGGACTACTTTACCGACAATACCCTACGGTTTGATTACAACCGTTGCGGCACTGCAACCACGGAGCAGGTCTTTTTTGAGCAGGTGCGGCAGGAATCGAAATGGTCGGGTCCGAGAAAAACCCTGATCGACCCGTTTGCCTGGGGAGAATACAGGGTTGAAGTGTATGATCAGGCTTCGAAAAAGCTTATTTACTCCAGGGGTTATGCCGGCCTGTACAGCGAATGGCAGACGACAGCCGAAGCAAAAACCACCTCCCGGTGCTTTTATGAGACCGTTCTGATTCCATTTCCGAAAAAACCGGTGACCCTTGTTTTACTAAGCCGTGACAGGAAAACAAAGCTGAACAGGGTATTTGAATATACGGTCGACCCGGCGTCCTACTTCATCCGCAAAGAGGCAGGCCCTGTTTACAAATCCTCCAAGGTTCATGATTCCGGTGATCCTTCTGACAAAATCGATGTGGTTTTCATTCCCGACGGATTTACCGGTGTAGAGATGGGCAAATTTCAGGAAGCTGTGAAAAAGTTCTCAAAAGGCCTGCTTGACACACCACCTTTCACAGAGAATTCAGGCAAGTTCAACCTATGGCTGGTCGAAGCTCCCTCGGAAGAATCGGGAACCGACATACCCGGGAAAGGTGTTTACAGGGAGACGCTCCTCAATACAAGCTTCTATACATTTGACAGTGAGCGTTATAACATGACCTATGACATCAAATCGGTTCGGGATGTTGCCGCCAATGCCCCCTATGATGTGATTGTCATTCTGGTTAATTCGGAAAAATACGGAGGAGGAGGGGTGTACAACTATTACGGTTGTTTCACAGCTTTCCATCCGCAGTCGGTTGGGGTTTTCGTACACGAATTCGGACATTGCTTCACCTGGCTTGCTGATGAATATTACACCAGT
>MEOR01000078.1:0-1184 GCA_001769295.1 Bacteroidetes bacterium GWF2_49_14
CAGGACGGGAAGCTGGTATGTAAGCCTTTTTTCGGAGAACGATGCCCGGAACCAGCCGCTGCTGCAGGACCTGACGGATGCGGGCCGGGCAACGCTGGGTGGCATCGGGGACCAGACTGACCGGGCCTGGCTCCCTTCGATTCGGGAGTCGCCGTTCCTGAGCGACCGGGTGTTATACAAGCTGACCGACACACTGGTTGATGGTAACCGTTATGACAGCATCCTGGTTCAGAGCTTTCATCCCGACAGTGCGCGGTACGAGGCGGGGTTCTCGTTTGCGGGCGCCGGAAACGGCCACTACCGGCCGGTGCAGTCGGCCGCCAATGGCCGCGTGTTTGAGTGGGTGGCGCCGGTTGAGGGTGCCCTTCAGGGCAGCTATGAGCCGGTGACCCGCCTGGTGATGCCACAGAGCAAGCAGGTGCTGGTAACCGGCATGCAGCAGAAACTCAGCAGCCGCATGGCCATGGGGTTCGAATGGTCCCTTTCACGCAATGACCGGAATACGTTCTCCGCACTGGATGACCAGGACAATATCGGAATAGGGATTAAGACTGATATTTCCCGCCGGGACTATTTAAAACCTGACAGTTCCATGGTGCTGGAGTCATTTGTCAACTATCGTTTCACAGGCAGCCGGTTTGACCCCGCCGAGCGGTTCAGGGAAGTGGAATTTGAGCGTGACTGGAACCTGCCGGCCAATCAGATCCGGCAGGAAAGCCTGGTGGAATCGGGAGTCCAGCTTTCGGGCCGCGACAGTCTGGCCGCATCCTGGCGGTTTCAGTACCTGGGCCGGCCGGGCAGCTATAACGGGTTCCGGCAGTTCAGTCAGGGCAGGATCCTGAAGAAAAAGTGGGAGACCGGCTGGAGCGGGAGTTACCTCCTGACATCAGGATCTGACCGTGAGACGCGGTTTTTAAGGCACAATGCATACTATAGGCAGCGGCTTGGACGTATCAGGCTTGAACTTGCTGAAAACGCAGAGAATAACCGGTGGCTGGCGCCCTCGGCCGACACGCTGCTCAGCGGCAGCATGGGTTTCCAGGAGTTCCGGTTCGAAGCGCTGGAGCAGCGCGACAGCCGGCAGCCGTGGCTGGTTCGCATCAGCGAGCGGACGGACCTGCTGCCGGCAGCCGGCCGGCTTAAGCCGGCCGGACGGGCCATCGAAGCCGAAAGCTGGTTCGATA
>MEOR01000078.1:1241-5986 GCA_001769295.1 Bacteroidetes bacterium GWF2_49_14
CCGACAGCACACAGACCACATCGGAAAACAACGGCGAATCCGTCACCGCCCGGCTCGACAGCCGATGGAAGGCCTTTAAAGGCCTTCTCCAAAGCCAGACCTTCCTGGAATTTGGCTCCGGCTCCGAACGAAAACCGGAATACTCATACCTCGAGGTAGCCGCCGGTCAGGGATACTATACATGGAACGATTATAACAGCAACGGAATCAAGGAACTGGACGAATTCGAATCCGCATATTTCCGCGATCAGGCAAACTATATCCGGGTTTTCCGGCTCGGCTCCGGACGTATCCCAACCTTCGTTACCCGGTTTAATCAAACCTTTACCATCAAGCCTAAAAAAGGCTTCCTCCAGAAATTCTCCTCCCAGCTCGCCTACCGCATCGACCAGAAAACCCGCCGCGATTCCCTCATGATCCCGTACGGGAGGACCTCAGAGTCCTCCCCTACCAGTACCTTCTTCAACCATTTCAACCCCTTCAACCATTTCAACCAATTCAACCCCTTATCTCTCAACTCCCAGCTCCGCCACACCCTCTCCTTCAACCGCGGCAACCCGAAATTCAGCCTTGAACTGGTGACACAAAAACAAGCCACCCGCACAACCCTGATCAACGGAGCCGAAGGAAAAAATACCTTTTCCAATTCCCTGCTTCTGCGATACCGGATAAATCCCGCCTGGCAGCTCAACTCAAACAGCGAAATGAGCAACCGCCAATCCATATCGGAATTCTTCCCGGCCCGGAACTTCGGGCTGACCAGCCTGTCCCAGCTCCTTGAAGTCGGGTGCGAAACCGGAAAACGCCTTCGTATCAGCTTCAACGCAGAGCTGCGGTCTGAAAAAAACAGCACCGATGGCTCTTCCCTTCTCTCCAACCGGGCCGAAACCATCCTTACCACCGAGATCCCCGACAAAGGCCAGATCAGCCTGTCGGTTCAGTATGTGTTCATACGCTTCACCGGGTCGGCGGCCTCCCCATCAGGTTATACCATGCTTCGCGGACTGCAGAATGGCCACAATGGCATTGCCCAGCTTTCAGCACGGTATAAGATCGGGAAAAACCTTGTCCTGGAAGGGATGTATGAGGGTAGGATTACCGGCAGCGGCAAGCCGGTACATAACGCCCAGCTCCAGGTTAGGGCGCTCTTTTAAAAGGCGGAAAGCAACAGCCCGATGTCCTTGGAAGGAATGCCGAACTGATTGCCGATCAACTCGTTGGTGAGAATCCCGTTGTACAGGTAGATTCCTTGCCTTACCCCGCGATCATCCTTGATGAGCTGCAGGATTCCGCCACAACGGCCTTTATCCAGCAGGATGGGAACCAGCACATTGCTGAGTGCGATCGAGGCAGTCCGGGCCACACGCGCCGGCAGGTTGGGCACCATATAATGCAATACCCCGTGCTTTTCAAAAATCAGCTTCTCCGGGGTCGCATAAATGCCGGTCTCGAAACTGGACCCCTGGTCAACATGGATATCGATAATCACGGATCCGGGTTTCATCGACATAATCATATCCTCAGGTATCAGGAAAAAGGAGTCCTGATCCAGCCTCTGTAATGTGCTGATAACCAGATCAGCCGTTTCCAACGCCTTTTTGAGTACCGGCGGATGGATCACGGAGGTGAAAAGCTCCCTGCCGAGGTGATGCTTCAGTGCGCGAAGTTGCGGAATCGAACGGTCGAAAACCTTGACCACCGCTCCCATTCCCAGGGCTGTGCGGGCGGCATTCTCCCCGGCGGTTCCGGCACCCAGGATCACCACCTCCGAGGGGGTAATCCCGGTTACTCCACCAAGCAAAATCCCTTTTCCCTGGTTTTCACTGCTGAGCAGGCTTGATCCGATATTTACCGAAACGGTGCCTGCAATCTCGCACATGGCGCGCAGCACAGGCATCTCCTGTACCTCGTCCTGAATCAGTTCAAATGCGATGGCAGTGGCTTTCCGGCGGATCAATTCCTGAAAATACTGGTCGTCGCGCGTAGCCAGATGAAGTCCGGTGACAATGGTCCTCCCCGGACCCAATAACTGAATCTCCGCCCTGATCAGGGGTGAAACCTTCATCAGCATGGAAGCTTCAAACACTTCGGCCCGTGAATCAACCACCTCGCCGCCGGATTCGGAATAGTCGTGGTCCGAAAACCGGCCACCGTCACCGGCACCCCGCTCAATCAGGACACGATGACCACCCTGAACCAGCATTCCAACTCCCTGCGGTGTTAGCGGAACGCGCGTCTCCTGCGGGTCCGACTCCCGGAGCATGCCGATGATAATCGGCTTGCCCTTCTTTTCACGGTCGAGGGTTTCCTCCTTGGGAATCATCCCGTGTTGAAAAAATGATAATGGCTTTCCTGACTCTTCCATCGTCTGATAATTCAAACAGCATTAAGAAAAGCAAGTTACAAAATATCCCGAAAAATGGTCAGGAAGGAATTTTTACCCGGATGGTCCGGCTCCCGTCAGGATCCTCCGTAAGATGGAGGCGAACCAGGGGCTCCGGTAACAACGATTCAACCCGCTCGGGCCACTCCATCAGGCACCAGGCGCCACTGTCGAAATACTCCTCAATTCCGAAATCCAGGGCCTCCTCAATACGGTTGATCCGATAAAAATCAAAATGAAAAACCGGTCCGCCGGTTGCCGCATACTCATTCACCAGTGCAAAGGTGGGGCTTGTAACTTCGGTAACCACCCCAAGGCTGTGGCAGATGGATTGAATCAGGGTAGTTTTCCCAACCCCCATGTCACCGAAAAAGGCCAGCAACCGCTGGTCTCCTGCATCTGCAATGATGCTTTTCGCGATGCCCGGAAGAGCTGACAGTGTACCGGCATGATAGACAAGTTCTTTCATAGTCTACATCTTCGACTGCAGCTGGATCACCGGAACCAGCATCTCTTCCATGCTGACTCCGCCATGCTGGAAGGTGTTCCGGTAATATTTTACATAATGATTATAATTATTGGGATACGCGAAGAAATCGGACCCCGTGGCAAAAATATATCGGGTGCTTACATTCGGACGTGGCAGGTGTATGTCTTCGGCACGAAGAATTTCAAAAACCTCCCTGGAATTGTAGTTCAGGTTTTTACCCTGCTTGTAGCGAAGATTGGTCGTTGTAAGCCGGTCGCCGATCACCTTGATCGGGTCCTGCACTAGGGTGGTTCCATGATCGGTGGTGATCACCACTGTGACCTTATGCTTTGAAAGCTCCTTGAGGAGTTCGAGCATCGGGGAATGGATAAACCAGGTCTGTGTCAGGGTCCGGTAAGCGGCCTCATCATCGGCAAGCTCCCGTATCATGTTGGTGTCGGTACGGGCATGGGAAAGCATGTCGACAAAATTATACACCAGTACCGAGAGGGACTGGTCAAGCAGCGAAGTGGCGTTTTCAGCCCACTTTTTACCAGCCTTGTTGGTGCTGATCTTGTCATAGATGAATTTGCCGGGAATGCCGTGCCTCTGCATGTTCGTCCGCAACAGCTCCTCCTCATACATATTCTTGCTTCCCTCCTCAAAATCTTCCTTCCAGATCTCGGGGTAAATCTTGGAGATAGCCAACGGCATTAATCCGCCAAAAAGGGCATTGCGTGCAAACTGCGTTGCCGTGGGCAATATCGAATAATAAAGTTCATCCTGATCAACCGTAAACAACTCAGAGATAACAGGTTCCATGACTTTCCACTGATCATACCGAAGGTTGTCCACCACCATCAGGACAACCGGTATGTTTTTATTCATCAACGGGAAAACCCGGTTTTTGAGCAGATCCGGGGAAATCATCGGCCGGGTGCCCAGATCCTGGGTAAACCAAGAGGTGTAGTTCTTCCGGATGAAACGGGTGAAACTTTGGTTCGCCTCGCTTTTTTGCATATGAAACACCTCGTCCATCGGTGTTTCTCCCGTACCCTTCAGCTCCAGTTCCCAGTAAACCAGTTTTTTGTATACCTGGATCCAGTCCTGCCAGCTCAGGCTCTCGCTGATCTGCAAGCCAATCTTTCCGAATTCGGTCTGATAGGTGGAGGTGGTCTTTTCACTTACCAGCCGCTTGGTATCTACGAATTTTTTAATAGTCAGCAGCACCTGCTTGGGATTCACAGGCTTGATCAGGTAATCGGCAATCTTGGAACCGATAGCCTCGTCCATGATGTCCTCCTCTTCGCTTTTGGTGATCATGACCACCGGAATATTCGGCCGGATGGCCTTGATCCGCGTGAGGACCTGCAAACCGGTTAACCCGGGCATATTCTCATCGAGAAAAATCAGGTCAAAATCCCGCTCATTTACCCGGTCAATGGCATCCTCGCCGTTATTGGCCGTGATGACTTCGAAACCCTTCCCTTCCAGGAGCAGGATGTGAGGACGGAGCAGATCGATTTCATCATCAGCCCAAAGAATGGAAACAGATTTGGTCATGGATCGGATTTATTGCTTCAGATAATTCTCCTGGAAGAACTGGATGTACTGAAAGACGTTTTTATTCTTGTAAAATCTTGTGTAGTTATCCTTGGAAATCAGGAACTGACGGTAGTCGGTCTCTTTCATTCCGGCAAAAACGGTCGGGTCTGCAGTGATCGCTTCGAAATAGCTCATACCCTCATTGCCGTTGTTAAAATTCTTGACTGTAATCGCCTGGAGTTCCCCCTCCAGAACCGAGGAGGCCACTTCGAAGACCTCTGTATCAAACTTCTCAACATTGAAATTGGAAATCCTGAACTTCAGCCTGCCAATATCCACTGCAGTAGT
>MEOR01000079.1:0-21430 GCA_001769295.1 Bacteroidetes bacterium GWF2_49_14
GAATACCAGGGCTGATAATACCTTGCCGTCTCACATTCCCCTGGAAGGCATCCCTCGCAGGATTCCTGGTTATTCGCCACGGACCAGTTTGCATAGGTGCTCCCCTCAAAATCTTCATAAACGACGTCTCCAATCCCTGGTTTTCCAGGTATGGAGGCCAGGTTATCGGTGAATACAATCTGATCAACAATGACGTGCCCCCATCCACCTGTTTCACTATCCACAATCTCAAAATGAGCTTTCTTACCCTTAATCTTCCTGACATCCCATACCCTGCGGCTCAGTTGTTCAGAGTTCTTTCCCGTTTCAGATACCAGCGTATCCCCGTTTACAATCAGGTTCATGCAGACTTTGCCAGGCATCTCCCCGCCACCGATCAGGAAGGAAATATAAGGTTTCGTGATCTTGAACTCCTTGGAAACCAAAGTTCCGGTCAATCCATCACCCAAAGGATAAAAGGTATTGACCAATTGTTTGCCTGCGTAACCGGTCACCTCCTGTTGCCCGGTTGCAGTGCCGGGAGCCGGTTTATCCTGAAAAGCCGCTCCGGCCGGTGCAGGCTGTGCCCCCGTCGAGAGCAGTGTTTCGGGAAAGTACCAGCAAAACATCAGCTTAATGGTTTTTGATTCACCGGGGGCAAGCCTTACCGGTATAAACATCGATGCCCCGGGAGGATTCGGGCCTTTTGGGGCATCCGGAAGCATCCGGCACTCCTTGATATCCTTCCAGATCATTGTAAGAGCATCCCACCAGCCACCCCGGAACCAGCAATGGTCAACCACGGCAGGCTCACTCGCAAAAACGGTAAAAGCACCCTGATAATCAGGATTTTTCTCATCACCGGATTGAACCATCGTAAAACCATCAGGGTAGGGAATGATCTCATTGTTGGCATTCTTCCGGATAATATTTTTCGAATTCCAGGAAAAAACGGCTTCAACAGGATTAGTTGAGGTATTCGTAAAGGAATACTCCATGGATCCGACAGGCATGCTTGAATTATCGGCATCTCCCGGAATGAAAGGACTCCAGCCGGTAACTGAAACCTGAAGCGGTATATCGGAATCTGACAATTCTATTTTTCCAAACGGAAATCTTGCCAGGAATCTGCAATTCTGGAAACGTGGCAGCCCATAGTAATGCTCACCCCCACCATTAGCAGTTCCGGGCTGGCCGAAAACTCTCCAACCGGGGACCTCACCCTGCAAAACTTTGGCGCCATTTGGAATCCCTTTGACTGATATTGCTGCAAAACAAAATGGTTCATTAAATACTTCCGGTCGGTTTCCAACCGACATTTGCGACCAGGATCCGTTACCATCGAGGCCGATCATCCCTGCTCCGATCCCGCCTATGGGAAATGTCAGGTGGTTGAGTGCCCCGCGCTCATACCAGGAATTAAATGCATGATCCTGCCCAAAGGAGGGCAATAACCAACTAAGAGCAATGCTTAATAAGATGATTTTGGTTTTCATGAGTTTGCCTAAGGTTAAGTTATTAGTTTCCCTAAAAATAGCGAAATCGCTTATTATTAAAAGTCCGGTTGGAAATCATTTCAGGATTATTATTTTCACAGGTAAAACCAAGACAAAGTCCCATGACCGACAAAACAGGATTAGCTAGGCCAAAATTTTCAACTACCCTTTTTATAATCCTGGTCACCGTTAATCTACTGATGCTCATTACCGGGGGAGCAATTTACCGGAATCAGAAAAAGAGCTTCAGAACCAGCATTGAGGAAAACCTGAATGCTATCGCTAATCTTAAAATTCATTCGCTCGCTGAATGGCTGAAGGATAGGGACCTGACTATTAAAAGCCTGGTTGACAATCAGGCATTTTACGAGCATTACGCGTCCTATTGCGACAAAGGCGGAATCCAGGATCTGGAGCACCTGAATAGCTGGTTACGAACGGTTCTCATAGATACAAATTATGATCAGGCAATTCTCTACAATCAGGAAAGGATTCCGATTGCTGTTCAGCCAAGGTTTACCCACCTGATCGGTCCGGAATTCAATCGTCTGCTTAAAACTAAAATGGCTGAAGATAGCTCACAGTTTATTGATATCTATGAAGATCCGACGGGTGTTCTTCACATGGGACTTTTAATTTCGATAAAAAGTTTCACCAATCCGGACATGCCAAAGGGTTACCTGTTTATCAGGATTAACCCTGAAGTCTTTTTATATCCCTACTTGCAGGAATGGCCAGTCGTAAGTAAAACGGCAGAGACCCTTATCGGAAAACGGGATGGCGATTCCGCGGTTTTCTTAAACAGGCTGCGGTATGATTCCGAGGCTCCCCTCAAGAGTAAGATTTCCATGCGCGACACTGCCGTGGCAGTGGTTAAGGCATTAACAGGTGCAGAAGGCGTTTTTGAAGCAATCGATTATCGGGGAGTCAAGGTTATGGCTGCAACCAGGAAAATTTCTGACTCCCCTTGGGTTTTAGTCGCCCGGCAGGATTATAATGAAGCCTTTCGCCCTATTCGGGAGAAGTTAATCTTTCTCATGGTGGGTGTATTCAGCCTGATGGTTTTAACGTCCTTTTTAATATTCTGGGTTTTCAGGCAACAAGGATTATCCTATTACCGGGATGCCTACATGACCGAGAGGCAGCGAAACTGGCTTCAAAACCTTATTGAACAAAGCCTGAATGAAATCTATGTTTTTGATGCCAAAACACTCACATTCTCCTTTGTAAATAAGGGTGCCTTACGAAATATAGGGTATACACTTGAAGAATTGCGCAGGTTGACCCCTGTCGATATAAAACCGTTGGTATCACAGGAACTATTCAACTCCATGGTTTTACCCTTGCGAAATGGCACCGTTCCGTCTATTCAGTTTCAAACCGTGCATCGTCGTAAGGACCGAAGTGATTACCCGGTTGAGGTATTCCTGCAATTGATGGAAAGTGACCAGGGTCAGGTATTTCTGGCCGTGATCAATGACATTACGGAAAGGGTTAAGTCCGACAAACTGCTGGAGGAGCAGCGCGAAGAACTTGAAGTTAAAAACCTGGAGTTAGGCGCTCTTAATGAGGAACTTCAGACTACCAATGAAGAACTCCAGACTACCAATGAGGAGTTGGTTCAGTCTGAAGAAGAGCTGCGAACAACCAATGAAGAACTGCAGGAAATCAACAATCAGATGGTCATGCTTAACAGCGACCTGGTTAAGGAAAAGGAATTCGCTGAAAAGGCCAACCGTCTGAAAACAAGGTTCCTGGCCAACATGAGTCATGAAATCCGGACTCCGCTGAATGGAATTCTCGGTTTCTCAGAGTTGCTGTCGGAAGTAGCTGAAAACGAGGAGCAAGCCCGAATGGCTGACATCATAATTTCCAGCGGAAACAGGCTTCTGGATACTGTTAATTCAATCCTGGATATCAGTGCATTGGAGTCAGGAAGCGTGCTGGTGAATTATACCCGGATCCGTGTTTCGGAACTTGTCAGGGAAAGTTGTGAACTCTATGCTGCCAGTGCAATAAAGAAAGGTCTGGAACTCAGGCATAACCTGACGGAGGAACTGTACGCCCTGGGGGATGAGTCATTAACCCACAAGGTCATCAATAATCTGATCAATAATGCAATAAAGTATACGAGCACGGGGTATATCGAAATTCGCATAGAAAAAGACTACCACGAGAATAAAGCATGGGCAGCCATTCACGTGCTTGACACAGGAATAGGGATTCTGGCTGAGGAGCAGGAAATAATTTTTGAAGAATTCAGGCAGGCAAGCGAAGGCTTAACAAGAAAACATGCAGGCTCGGGATTGGGATTGAATATCTCGAAGCGGTTTGCCCAGGCAATGAATGGCACGATAAGCCTGAAAAGCAAAAAGGGTGAAGGTTCAGTCTTCACCCTTTGGCTTCCGGTTTACGAGGATTAATTGCCTATTTCTTCAGCAAATCACGGATTTCTTCCAGCAACTGTACCTCTTTCGTAGGAGCCGGCGGGGCAGCCGGAGCTTCCAGTTTCTTTTTTTCAAGTTTCTGGGCTGCACGGATGATCATAAAAATACAAAAAGCAATGATCAGAAAATCAAAGACATTCTGAACGAACATCCCATAATTCAGGGTTACATCAGCGGCTCCATCAACTCCTTTCGTTAAGATAATTTTCAGGTCCTTAAAATCGACCTTGCCCAGAAGCAGGCCAAGTGGTGGCATCAGGAGGTCATTAACAAGCGAAGAAATGATCTTCCCAAATGCTGCACCGATGATTACGGCCGTGGCCAAATCGAGCACGTTGCCTTTCATGGCAAAGTTTTTAAAATCCTTCATCAGTCCCATAGGTTTTATATTTTAGGTTAATAATCCGCCGGTAAGTAAAACTAAGATAGTAATAAACATAAAAAAAATCCGGCTAATTGAACCTGACCACATATTCCTGGGTGATGTGTGAAGGAATTGCTGCAAACCCGGGAATTCCGATCCATCGGTCAGATCCGGGTTCGCCAACCCATATCGTGTACTTTCCCGGTTTGTCAACCTGCGGCATGAAAGCGTTGCCCTTTATCCGCATGGTAAATTCAACCTGGCCGGTTTGTTCTGAAACCACCTGGATCACGCTGTTTTTCATTTCAGGAACCTTAATTAACGGGAGTACCCAATTGGAGTATTGGTTCCGGTTGCTCATCTGGTTAATTACTTTTGGCCACCCTGGATATTGGCGGCTCGAGGTATCTGCGGGGTTTGAGATTCGGGGCCAGCATTCCATTGTAATATCACGGGTTTCCCGGTTCAGCCTGACAATTCCATAGCCTGTTGCCCTGTCATAAAGGATCGATGGCTCAAGGCCTGTAAAAGCAGGGTTAGACACGGCAAAAACAGTCATCTTGTTGCCAAAACCATCCAGATAATCGCCTGTATACCTTGGGTCGAGTTCAAACCGGGCAAATCCCTGCTCTACCGGGCACCATCTCCGGGGCCACACATTCGAGATCGCCGGAACGCAGAATGCATATCCTCCGTCCCGCCAATTATCGGCACCGTATTGGATCACACTGCCCAGGTGCTGGTCACCGGCTATATGAAAAGCATACCCTTTACGCATGAGAGAAACAGCCCTTTTTCTGGGGCCCTGAGGCCAGCCGTTGGAATCCATGTCCTGCACCACCGTGTCGTTTTCGGGATACTCGCCGGTTTTCATTATGCGTAATTTCGGGACCGCTGCATCGGAATTAGATTCTCCAACAGGCAGAGTGGCAACATTTGCAAAAATCGTCTGTGATAATACTACCTTCATCCATGTTTTGTCCGTCCAATCGTTGGTCCATTGATCCAGAAAGGCCTCCTGCCTGGCACCAAGCAGGCTTGCACCGGGAGCATTTCCGTTTTCAGCAGGATTAAAGGCGGTATTGGTGGCAAAACCATTGTAAACCTTAGCTGCTGGCAGGAGCGGACCGGGAGCCGACTTAAACTTCCGGTCTTCAAGAATGGCAAAACTGATTCCAGCATACCGGAGTTCAGTAAAATAGACACCTATTCCCTGTGCGGCGGGTGCCGGATCCGCCGGATCCGGCAAATGGCTTGTCTGAGTTCGTTGAACCATATTAACCCAAACCGGATCCATTTTATAGCCGCCCTGGTCCTGGGCGGCTGCTCCGGAAAGTCCTTTGGGAGTTGCAATACCGCCGGCGCCCCAAAGATTGCCATGGTAAACATCATGGTCGTCAGGAATGGCCACTGAAGGTCTGTCTTTGAGAAGATCACCATACGCCCATCCGTACAGGTACCATTTTCTCAGGTAATCCAGCAGGGCTTTATCAAGAGGTTCGGTTTGTATCCCATACCCTCCTACCCCCTCGTAAATCTGATCCCCGCTAAAAAAAAGCAGGTCGGGATCATGGAATCCCACACTTCGCACAATATCCGTATTGGGAAATCCAAGATCATTATTCCCGGTGAACGCTGCAATAACAATTTCCTCTTTTTCCCAGGGCTCATGCCGGATGGTACCGGTATACCTGAATTCAGATGATTTTTTACCTGAAACCCTGCATGAATATCTGACCCGATATTGCAGATCCTTCTTTTCTTCCCAACCTGAAACCCTGAAAGTCGCCGTGCGGGAGGCTGAGTCTATCGGGGCTTCTGCAATTTCTTTCCACAAACCTGCACTGGAAATTTCCAGAATAGCAACTTGTCCGTCGGTTTTTCCAACAGGCGTCATTTGCGCAGTGAGCTTAAGCACCTTTTTCGACAAGGAATACTGGCAAAACAGAATGGGGCCAAATGCACGCTCCGGATGAGATTCAAATTTCTCTCCGTCGATTAGCCATTCTGAAAACCAGAACCTTACATTCCCCTTGCGTTCCGTACCTGGCTTTAATCCCCAGTTACCATAGGCAACGTTCCCCCGGATTTCCGTCACCTCCCTTACAATCCCATGGCTGCATGATAGTGCCACCCCACCGACAAGCCATCCGGAATGAACTGAAGAACTAACCCTACCCAGCTCATGGCCTTTTCTGTCTTTTACCATTAATACAATCCGGTAAACCTGACCCTCAGGAACAGCTTCACATGTAAGGCGGACAACCTCTTTTCCGGGATCAATAACCGCCTTGCTGTCAATGTGATTACCTATAAACATCCTTCCATCCGTGGTAATTCCAACCGGGAATCCTTCTCCTCTTACCGCATCATCCCGGTAATCGTTAAAATCACCTTGTACTCCGAGAATAAAGCCAATCCAACCGGGGTCAACAGGACCTTTGTCTGCCTCTGGTCTCCCTGCCATTACGCTCATTCTGAATGATCTGCCATTGTCTTTCAGTTCGCGGGTCAGGAGAAAAAGATTCCGACCACCGCCTCCTGCCACACAAGTCATTTTGCCATTGTTCAGGACCCAGTCCTGCATGGGATTTGCCCAAATCTCCGGACTGATCCACGTTCTGTTCACTTTTTGGGGAAGAATTACCTGATAGACATCAAGGGCGATACCGGCAGGAGGAATCAACAAAAAAATAGTGAGAAGGCGTATTAATTTCATGGGTTCTTATTATGTGGCTAAAATTAAAGTATTTGAGCAGAATTGGTAAATTTCGGCATAATTAAGAGGAATCATGAAACCCAAAGCCGTTCGGAAAAAAATGTATACCGGTAAAAAGGGACTCCCCCCCGGTTCCCTGATTCATGTGGGACCAAAATATAATGAACCGTCAGCCTTTATCCTGAACACCTTTTCATCCGATACATGGATTCGTGAAAAGGAGTATTCAACAATTCTTAAAAAGTTCGGAAAGGCAAAATCTGAAGCCTGCTGGCTTGAAATCACGGGACTCTCAGACATTGAACCTCTTATACCGGTCTTTGAAAAGCTTTCCCTGGGGTCGCTTCTATCGGAGGACATACTGAATACCCTGCAGAATTCAAAAGCGGAGTTTCAATCGAATCTGATTTTTCTAATCCTAAAAAATATTGCCTGGAACCCAAGCGATTTGTCATGGGATTCCGAGCAGATCAGCCTTATTCTTAAACCTGATATTTTTATAACCTTTTCAGAAAAGGAATCGGCTCTGATGAAGCCAATCTACAAGGCTATGGATGATCCGGCCTCAAAAATCCGGACCCACGGACATGATTTCGCCTTTTATGCGGTAACGGATCTCATTGTTGACGGGTACCTGGAGACCTGTTCGCATATCGATGCTTATCTGGATGAAATTGAAATTAACCTTGATTTACAGGTTTCCTATGACCCCACGGCCACACTTCATCTGATTAAAAAGTTCCTGGTCTACTTCCGCCATCAGGTTTTACCTATACGGGAAGGGATAACGCGCATCATGAAAGACTCCTCCGATCTGATCAGCCAGGATGATTATCCATATTTCCAGGATATCCTGGACCATACAAACCAGGTTATCAGTCTGTTGGATCAGATTCGTGAAAACCTGAATGGCCTGAGGGAACTCTACATGGCACAGATTTCTCTCAGGACGAACAAGGTGGTTCAACTCCTGACATTGATCTCCACGATATTCATACCGCTAACCTTTCTCGCTGGCGTATATGGCATGAATTTTCACTTCATGCCTGAGCTATCCTGGAAATACGGGTACCCTCTCGTTTTGGTGCTTATGGTTCTGATCGGGATTGGCTTCTATTTGTTTTACCGTCGTAAAAAATGGCTTTAGATCCGGTCAGAAAATGAACCGGCTCGAACATCTCGGATCCCCGCTGCATTGGGCATCTACCACGGCAATGGCAGTCAGATAGATAATCTCCCTGACACTGCTTTCCATCTGCAGGATATGAACGGGTTTGTTCATTCCCATTACGATCGGTCCGATCACCTCAGCCCCACCAATTTCCTGCATCATCTTGTAGGCTATATTGCCGGAATCAAGATTGGGGAAAATCAGCGTGTTAACATCATGCCCGGCTAGTTTTGAGAAGGGGAATTTTTTCATCCGGATCTCCTTGTTGAGGGCGAAATTGGCCTGCATTTCGCCGTCGACGATCAGGTCAGGGTATTTTTCGTGGAGCATGCGGACTGCCTGGGCGACTACCACCGGCGAGCCTTCGCGCTGGGTGCCGAAATTGGAATAAGAAACCAGGGCAATTTTCGGTTCAACATTAAACTTCCGGATCTGCTCAGCAGCGAGTAAAGTGGTATCCATCAAGGCCTGGGCATCCGGTTCCTTGTTGACGGTTGTATCTGCGAAGAAGAACGGGCCTTTCTTGGTCATGAGAATATACATTCCCGCGATATGATTGAGAACCGGGCGAACCCCAACTGCTTCAATAGCTGGCTTGATGGAATAGGTATATTTGGAGCTGGTTCCCGACAGGAAGGCATCAGCCATACCCATGTGGACCATCATGGAACCAAAATAGGATTGGTTCTGCATGAGTTCAAGGGCTTCATCCCGCGTAATTCCCTTCCTTTTACGGTTTCTGACAAATTCCTCAGCGAAATCCATCACCCTCTGGATTTCATCATCTGAGCGGGGGTTAATGATTTCAATATCCTCAAGATCCAGTTCCATCTCACGGATCGTCTTCTTGATGACGGCAGGATTCCCAAGCAAAATCGGCCTGGCAATTCCATCATGGATGACGGCCTGAACAGCTTTTAAAACCTTAAGATTATCGGCCTGCCCAAATACCACGCGTTTCGGGTCATTTTTAGCCCTGTCGGTGATGTAGCGGATCAGTTTATTATCCAATCCCATACGCTTCTGGAGGCTTAGAAAATACTCATTCCAATCGGCAATGGGTTTGCGTGCCACGCCCGTTTCCATGGCTGCCCGGGCAACAGCAGGGGCAACTGTGGTGATTAAGCGGGGATCCAGCGGCTTGGGAATCAGGTAGTCCCTTCCGAACTTCAAATTCTGCTTGTTGTAAGCCTGATTTACAATTTCCGGAACATCCTCCTTGGCCAACTGTGCCAGAGCCTTGGCGGCAGCGACTTTCATTTCTTCATTTATTTTGGAAGCCCTGACATCCAGGGCCCCTCTGAATATGAATGGAAACCCCAAAACATTATTGATCTGGTTCGGATAATCCGACCGGCCTGTTGCAAAGATAATGTCATCCCTGCTCTCCATCGCTTCCTCATAGGAAATCTCGGAGTTCGGATTTGCCATGGCGAAAACAATCGGATCTTTGGCCATCGAACGAATCATCTCCTTGTTCACCACGTTGGCAACAGACAATCCCAGAAATACATCAGCCCCAACAAAAGCTTCGGCAAGGGTATTAATATCACGGCTGGTAACAAATTCCTTCTTGGATGCATTAAGGTCGGTTCTTTTTGTGTTCAGAGCTCCCTTACTGTCAAGCATGACCACATTTTCCTTCTTCACACCAAAAGCCACATAAAGTTTGATGCAGCTGATTGCAGCTGCTCCGGCTCCGTTAACCACAACCTTGATGTCCCCGATTTTCTTGCCGGTGATCTCCAGGGCATTGAGGAGTCCGGCTGATGAAATAATGGCCGTACCATGCTGATCATCGTGAAAAACAGGAATATCCAGCTCCTTAATGAGCCTTTGCTCAATTTCAAAACATTCGGGAGCTTTGATGTCCTCCAGGTTTATACCGCCGAAGGTGGGGGCAATAGCCTTAACGGTTTGAATCAGTTTTTCCGGATCCTTTTCATTAACCTCGATATCAAAGACATCCACGTCAGCAAAAACCTTAAACAAAAGTCCTTTCCCTTCCATCACCGGTTTACCGGCCAATGCTCCGATGTCTCCGAGGCCCAATACTGCTGTTCCATTGCTGATAACGGCAACAAGATTGCCCTTTGCCGTGTACCGGTATGCGTCATCGGGGTTGGCTTCGATCTCCTTGCAAGGGAATGCAACACCCGGTGTGTAGGCTAATGCCAGATCATACTGGGTACTGTAAGGAACCGTTGGTATTACTTCAATTTTTCCCGGCCTGCCCTTTTCATGATATTCAAGTGCAGATTCTTTCTTAATTGTTGCCATTTGTCAGTAGATTTTAGGTTTTCCGCTATTTCAAAAATAGCAATACCCTCATCCACCAACAATGACTTATAGCATGAGTTTATAATCTCATCCCAATTTTAGCCTCAAGAAAATTGTACTTACGTGATCCCTTGATTCCCCATTCGGGGTAATTAGTCATGCTGTAGTTTATCTGGAAATAGGGCACAAATCTTGAACTGCCGTAATGGTTAAGGCCACAAGTAAAACCGGTCTGGTGGCCGAAAATCCTCCCCTCAGTGCCTGCTTCAGAATAGTTATTGAGCATAAGCGAATACCCCAGAAAAGGCACCCAGTTATCAGAATGTTTCCTTAATTCATGGCGAACCGTCCAGCCATATCCTATTACCCTGACTGAAGCGGCCGTATCTGAATCCGGCATCATCTGGGTATAGCTCAAGGGCACCGATATATAGCTTGCTTTGGTGCCATTAAGCCCTGATAATTGCCAGGCATAATCAAACAGGACCGTATAACCGTTTGTTGAGGAGTTGCCAAATTCGGTCCCGGTTACCCGGCGGTAACCCGTCTCGAATGAGTATTGCTTGGGCACCTTGCGCATGCCTGCTTCCTGCCCCGTCAGCAATGATGATATAAATAATGCCAGGATTAAACCGATTGATTTTTTCATTTGATTGCATTTTCTCCTATAACAAACAATGCGACCGGGGGTTTATTTTTTCACCATTATAATCCGTTCATCATCCCTGCCCGCTGATTTCAACACACAGGAATAGATCCCGGGATCCATCTGGCCGGCTTGCAGAGTAATCTCGTTCATGCCGGGAACCAGGTCAAAAACCTTTTTATGAACCAGCCGGCCCAGCAGATCATGAACTTCTATTACGGCTCCATCAGCATAGAGCCCTTCGTCAGACTGAAACTCTATGGTAGTTGTCTGGTTCCAGGGATTCGGATAGTTACGCATTAAGTGAGCACTGGCTGCGGGGGTCTTTTCATCCGTCCCTGTCAGGTTCACTTCATATTCGGATGAGAAGAGTCCTGGAACACCATTTGAAACCGGGGCAACTGAAACGTAACTCCTTTGACCGGGGTCGAGAGGTATTTCCAGGTGATCGGCTTTCCGAAGAGTATATAGGGTGTCGAAGTTGAAACTGCGGCTTTTATAATATCTGATCCCGACCAGAATTTCATCAACCTCCGCCGGAATTCCGGTAAAATCGATGGTTGCCCCTGAGAATCCGGGCGTTACGGTTGGTTTCAGTTTTTCCGGAGCAGAAGCAAGGATCGCAGCTACCACGCCGTTGAGAATGGTATTTCGGCCCAGGTACCCGGGATTGATATAAAGGCTGTCGAGGTTTCCGTCCCCATCAATATCTTTACCGACCATATCCCTGGTTGAGTGGTTGCGGTCAGGAAAGGTACCTGTACCATTGCCATGTTCGTTGGCTGAAATGATCCGTACTGCGGTGTACCCTTTTTGCCGGAACGGAGTATGGTCGCCACCCCGGCCATCCCGGTCTTCCCCAGCCATTATATTGATAATGAGCTTCGTGTCAAGATAGGGATTGATTTTGGTATCCTGGATATACTTCATATACCGTGCTAACTGCTTGTGGGCGGAATTGGCCGTGTAACTGTTGGCGGCAGAGTATGAGAAGATCCGCACATGTGTGCTGTCGATGTGACCGTAATATGGACAGGATGGACCCGGGGAAGTCTTGCCGCAATAGATTCCCCCTACAATATCATTATTCAGAACCGCCCGAATGCCCACACCAAGACCTGATAGGTAACCAGCCCAGGCCTTCGCTCCCCATAATCCCTGATCCTCACCGGTTGGTGTTGTCAGGAGAATGGTATGTTTGAATGCATAGTTACTCAGTACTCTTGCCAATTCCATAATCAGTATTGTGCCCGATCCGTTGTCCTCAATTCCTGGGGTAAAACCTTGATTATCACACCGATCTTCATTTCGGGTATCAAAATGCCCTTCAACCAGGATGATGTCCCGCGCAGAAGTATCCGTTCCAGGTATCAGAATAAATGGATTCTTATGATGTCCTTTCGTACAGATATCCGCATCAAACTCCAGGTAACCCGTTACCAGCCGTCCACCGCTTTGTTTGTTCACCTGATCAAAATGGGCCAGGATCCAGGTCCTGCAGGCCCCGATTCCGGTAGTATTGCTGAGGGTATCAGAACCTGAGTTCCGGTTGTAGAACGTTTCCAAGGTTCTCAAGAGCCCGACCTGCTCCTTCGAATCAACCCCCTGGATGATTCCCATGCGAACAGATGCTGCATCCTCAACCAGGCCCGGCCTCCGGTAGTCCGCAGGATTGTAATCGCCCTGCAAAATCCTGAATGCCTCCGGATTGCTAATGAACATGTTTGTCTGCGAAGCCAGCGTCAGAAAACTCCCGGCCATCAGAAAAGCGATACTCACAATAGTTTTGGTATAGGATCCCATTGTTAAAGGTATTTGGATATCATGGTAAACAATTCTTCAAGACGGATCGGCTTCACGAGGTAATCAAAGCATCCGATATCATAGCATCTCTGAATCTCATTCGGGTATGCATAGGAAGTTTGGGCTATGATCGGCATATCCGGATCATGCTCCCAAATCTGTTTGATTGCATCATAACCATTCATTTCCGGCAACTGCAAATCCATCAGAACCAGGTCGGGCGGATGGGAAATCACCTGCGACACTGCCTGGTATCCGGTTATTGCCCGGGTAACACGGGCACCCTGACGCCGCAGAACTTCGCGAAGGTATTCAAAGTTATAGTCCACATCCTCAACCACAAGGAAGTGGAGTCCTTTCAGGTTCAGGTTCCCTGCCGGATTTTTCAGGATAACCGGTGTAATCTCAGGGATCGTGACAGGGTTATAAGGTATCCTGAAAGAAAAAACAGACCCCGCACCAGGCTTGGATTCCACCCATATATTTCCTCCGAGGAGACCAACCAGTCCCTGGGAAATAGACAACCCAAGACCTGTGCCGCCATATTTCCGTGTGATACTCTCATCGGTCTGGCGGAACCGTTCAAAAATGATTCCGATTTTATCAGGGGGTATGCCAATCCCTGTATCTTTCACATAAAACTGGATGTACTTGTCATTCACCAGATTGTACCCAAATTCGATAAATCCGGAATGGCAGAATTTCAATGAATTGTTAATCAGGTTGGTCAGGATCTGGCGCAGCCTGACATGGTCTGTTTCGATAAATTCGTGATGAGGATAATCAGGTATCCGCGTAACAATCTCAACCTCGGAACGATTTATACTATTTCGGTAAGTCCGGTAGAAAACACCCAATTCCAGAATCAGCTCGCGCAAGGAAAACTGGCTCTTTTGGAGTTTGATTTCATTGGCTTCGATCTTTGAAACATCGATGATGTCGTCAACCAGGTTTAAAAGGATGCTGCAATTGTCATTGATGATCTTGATATACCGCACCTTCTCCTCCTCAGTCAGGTCAACCTCTTTAAGCAATTCAGAAAATCCAATGATCCCGTTCATCGGGGTCCTGATCTCATGGCTCATATTGGCCAGGAAATTATTCTTGTAAATATTGGCCACCTCTGCTTTTGCCTTTGCCTCCCGGAGTTCTCTTTCCATTCGGGTCTTCGCGGTTATATCTTCTGCGATCTTGATAAAATGCGTTATTTCCCCCTCAGGGTTTAAAACTGGTGAAATACTCGCCTTCTCAATAAAAACTGACCCATCCTTCCGGATATTTGTAAAATTTCCCACCCAGGTTTTCCCGGAAAGAATGGTGGTCCACAAAACCCTGAAGAAACTCTTCTTATGATGACCGCTGTTTAATATCCTTGTATTTTGACCGATAACTTCAGCTTCCGGATAACCGGTTAGTTCACAGAACTTTGGATTGACGAATTCAATTAATCCTGATTTTGAGGTAATGGCAATTGCAACCGGGCTATGGACAACCGCCCGCTCCAATTTCAGCAATTGGTCCTGGGCAAGCTTGGTATCGGTTATATCGGTATGAACCCCAAGCATCCGGTAAGGCCGTCCCGCTGAATCGATCAGGGAAGCTGCCCGGTTGCGGATCCACCGGTAACTCCCATCCTTGTGCAGCATTCTGAATTCAATCTCAAAAAATGGACCCGGATGGTCAAGGTATGCATACAGTGATTTATGGACCCGTTCGTAATCATCGGGATGAAGAAGCCTCTGCCAGCTTTCAAATTCATCAGGAATTTCCTCGCTGAGGTAGCCAACCTGGTTTTTCCACGTTGTTGAAAAATAGACTGTATTTGAATGCAGGTTCCAATCCCATATCCCCATGCCTGATGCACTGGTTGCCAGCTGATACCTTCTCCTTTGTTCCTCAAGGGCTTCCTGATACTCCTTTTGAAGGGTGATCTCTGTGATGATTCCGGTGATGATTGAATTCCGCAGCGTTGCCTGAATCTGAACCATACTTGACTCTCCGTTCGGCTTGATCAGCCGGAGTTCAAAATTCTTCAGCGAACCGTACTTGACAATATTTTCGATCAGTGATTTTCGGTCCTCCGGGTTTGCAAATCCATCCTGCGCATTTTTACCAATGAGGTCTTCTACCCGTGAATAGCCGGCCATGTTGGCAAAGGCCTGGTTTGCATATCGGATAACACCTTTGATGTCAGTCAGGCATACGCCTACTGTGGGCGAATTCTCCAGTTCATCAAGAAGAAATTCCTTATACGAATCCACTGCTTGTTGATTACTGTCCATCATGAATCAATAGTAATTAAAATTATAATTTTAGAGAAACTTAATTACCCGTGAAATGAAAAACAGATTCGTATTTTTTTTCCCTGCCGCAATCCTGATTGCGTTGATTTCCGGCTGCAAACCAGCGGCTGGCCCGATTACCTTTGGCACCCTGCTGGAGGATATGACGGAAACTGAAATACTCGCAGAATTTCCTTCCCCTTCTTTCACCTGCAAACAATTCTCCAGTTATGACCGGAGATCGGTTGGACCCGACAAAGAAGGCTGGTTTGCCAATCATGATGCTTCCTGGTTTATCCGGGAGGAGACCAATCAAGGAAGACGTGAGTTCGTAATGCTGGACGCCGAAGGTCCAGGTGCCGTGGTTCGTTTCTGGATGACATTCGGGAATGAGGCAGCCTATACCGGCACCCTGCGTTTCTATTTCGACGGAAACGAGAAAGCCGAAATCGAAGGCCCCGTTCTCCCGATAATCAGCGGCGGGCAGCTGGCCGGGGAACCCCTGAGTTCTTCGGTCTCGCCGAAAACCCTTTATGCTCAGCGGGGGCACAACCTCTACCTTCCGGTTCCCTATGCCAAAAAATTAAAAATCACCTATGAGTGTCCTGCCCTCAATCCTGAAAAACACAGCCCTTCGGTTTATTACAACATTAATTACCGGACCTATGCACCTGAAACGGATGTGCAATCATTTAGCATTGCCGATTTGTCCACCTATAAAACCATACTGGACCAAACCCAGACCCGTTTAAATTCCGGTGCTCCTGACAGGCAGGAAACCTTTAAAAAGCTCCTGCTGTCTGAAGAGTCAGGAAAAGTTCTCCCGGCCGGTGAATCACTGTCTTTGAGAATTAAAGGTCCGGCCGCTCTGGATGAACTGACTTTTAACATAAAGGCGGAGGATCAGCCTCAGGCATACAGGTCCACCATTCTCCAGATCACTTTTGACGGAGAGCGGACCGTTTGGTGTCCGGTTGGTGATTTCTTCGGGACCGGTTATCAACTCAGGCCTTACAGAACGTACCACACCCTGGCGCTCGAAACAGGGGACCTGAAATCTTTTTGGCTGATGCCCTTTAAGAAGGAAGCACTTGTTGAACTGATTAACCTTGGTAACCAATCAGTTACTATCGAAGCCGCCAATATTCTGACCGCTCCGTACAGGTGGAAATCCACTTCGATGCATTTTGGTGCTATCTGGCACGAATTCAATGACAAGGATGCCATCGGATATCAAGGGGACGGAGTCAACGGCAAGCATGAGGATCTTAATTTCGTCAAACTGGAAGGCCAGGGCGTTTATGCAGGTGACGCCATCACCATTTTCAATACCGCTGATGCCTGGTGGGGAGAAGGAGATGAAAAAGTTTTTGTGGACGGAGAGCCATTCCCCTCCCATATCGGTACCGGAACCGAGGATTATATCGGATATGCGTGGTGCAGGCCAGAATATTTCGAGCATTTCCTGATCGCTCAGCCTGATGGTTCCGGGAATTTCCATACAGGGATGACCATTAACATGCGGCACCGGCTGCTGGATGCCATTCCTTTCAATACCTCGCTGAAATTTGATCTTGAATTGTGGCACTGGGCTGCCACCAAGGTAAATTACGGCGTGGTATCCTATTGGTATATGAAACCGGGCGGTAAATGCCTCATCGAACCCGATCCTGAGGTTGTTAAGATTCCCGTTTCGCTGAAACGTGAAAACCTGTATCCGCCGGTACCGGATCTTGCCGGACTTCTTCAGGGTGAGCATCTCAGGGTAGTCAGCATATCAGCAGGAAACTGGGAAGTTCAGACTGCTACCAGCTGGGGATGGAGCAACAATGCCCAGCTTTGGTGGATGGACGGTGGCGTTTCGGGATCGTTGAAGGCAGAATTTGAAATGGCCCGGAGCGGTGAATACACCGTTACCGGAAACTTCACCAAAGCAGTTGATTACGGTAATTTTAAACTGATGATCAATGACCAGCCAGCCCGCCAGGTTTTCAAGGGCTTTCACGATGCAGAAGGTAAACCCGTCATTACCGACCAGGTCGTTTTAGGTAAATTCGCCCTGAAGGAGGGAATCAATACCCTGCAGATCGAAATCACCGGTAAGCAGAATAAAGCCGTTCCCCGATATATGGTAGGGATTGATTATTTGAAAATAAGAAATGACTAATTCTGCAGTAACTGTTGCATGAATATAAATAATCTCTATTTTTGACCGCTCAAAGGTAAAATGAAATGATAACCCGATTGCTGAAAAATATCTCGACTAAGTGGTGCTGGCGTCACCGCTCGGGATGGTTGTAGGCAATGTGATCGGATTATTTTAAAAATAACAAGGCATGTTGGTTACAACATGCCTTTTTTGTTGCTTATAACTTCTAAACCAATTATTTAACTATGACAACAGCACGTAAGATCTTTCTTGAAGAGAGTGAAATGCCGAGGCAGTGGTATAACCTGGCTGCCGATGTGAAATGTCCGCCGTTCATGAGTCCGGCCGGTCCGGTACCCATGGAAGCCTGGGGTCCGGTATTTCCTATGAATCTGGTTGAACAGGAATACAGCACACAGCGCTGGATTGACATTCCTGAAGGGATTCTGGCACTTCTTATGCGCTGGCGCCCGGCTCCCCTGCACAGAGCCCTGGACCTTGAGAAAGCGTTGGGTACGCCTGCCAGAATTTACTACAAGAACGAAAGCCTGTCACCTGCCGGTAGTCACAAACCAAACACTGCAGTAGCCCAGGCATGGTACAACAAGCAATTCGGGACTAAAAGGCTGACAACCGAAACGGGCGCCGGACAATGGGGAAGCGCCCTCTCCTTTGCCTGTGCCCTGGTCGGACTGGAATGCAAGGTTTTCATGGTTCGTGTTAGTTTTGACCAGAAGCCCTTGCGCAAGCTGATGATGCAAACCTGGGGCGGAACATGTATACCGAGTCCAAGCAATGAAACTCAGGCAGGGCGGGATATACTGGCAAAATATCCGGATACGCCGGGCAGCCTTGGCATAGCGATAAGCGAGGCGATCGAAGCCGCTGTATCCGACCCAACCGGGCTTACTAAATATTCACTTGGCAGCGTTCTCAACCATGTGATGCTGCACCAGACCATTATCGGACTTGAGGCAAAAAAACAGCTGGATAAGGTGGGTGAAAGACTTCCGGATGTTGTGATCGGTTGTGCCGGTGGTGGAAGCAATTTTGCAGGATTGTCATTTCCATTTGTTTATGATAAGATTCATGGAGCTGATATTGACATAATTCCGGTTGAACCATCCTCCTGCCCCACCCTGACGAAAGCTCCCTATGTTTATGATCACGGAGATACCGCCAGGATGACACCGCTGGTAGCCATGCACTCATTAGGCCATTCGTTTGTTCCCTCGCCGATCCATGCCGGCGGATTGCGCTATCATGGAATGGCTCCATTGGTCAGCCGCGCTGTTGAAGACGGCTTGATGGCCCCACGGTCAATCCAGCAACTCGAATGCTACGCGGCCGGAATGTTGTTTGCAAAAACGGAAGGAATAATTCCGGCCCCGGAAACCACACATGCAATTGCGGCAGTTATTCAGGAAGCACGCAAAGCCACAGAAGAAGGCAAGGAAAAAGTGATTCTGTTTAATTTCAGTGGCCACGGACTGATGGACCTGGTAGGATATGACAAGTACCTGACCGGACAATTATCAGATTATGATTTCCCTGATGATCAGATTGCCAAGAACCACGAAGAGCTTAAGGGTTATCCAAAACCCTGATAATCTGACTAATTCTTCTTACTCATAGAATACGGACGGTCCCTCGGGGCCGTTCCGTGTTTTTTGTCGGGATCTTTCCCCATCTGGAGAACCAGATGACCGCCTTTGCGGATGTCTTCATGGCGGAGGTACGTGCGTTTATAGGGAATCAGCCCCATCCTGGCGGATTGGACAAAGACATTTTCTTTCGTATTATCCTTAGCATCAATCACAAACCGCTTGCCATTTTCCAGGTTCAGGGTTATCTTGTCGAACAGCGGTGAGCCCATGATATACTGGGGAACTCCCGGGCAAACAGGATAAAACCCCATTGCTGAGAAAACATACCAGGCTGAAGTCTGGCCATTGTCCTCATCACCGCATAATCCATCCGGTTTGTCGGAATAAAGGTTGTCCATGACCTCCCTTACCCGCTGCTGGGCTTTCCAGGGAGCTCCGGCATGGTTATACAGATATATCGCATGTTGTATAGGCTGGTTTCCATGTGCGTATTGCCCCATGTTGCCAAGGACCATCTCCGTGATCTCATGAATTTCAAATCCGTAGTAGGTGCAATCGAATATGGGTTTCATACTGAATACTGAATCAAGCTTTCCGATAAACGCCTGGTCGCCACCCATCAGGTTGATTAAACCCTGGGGATCATGAAACACCGACCAGGTATAATGCCAGGAACTGCCTTCCGTAAAGGCGCCGCCCCATGCCTCAGGAACAAAGGGTGATTGCCAGGATCCATCCTCGTTTTTGCCCCGCATAAAATTAGTGGAGGTATCAAAAAGGTTCTGATAGTTCATGGCTCTTTTCCTGAACCTGTCGATCTCGTCCTGCGGCCTGCGAAGCTTCTGTGCGAGCTTCCAAACCGTAAAATCGTCATAGGAATACTCAAGAGTCCGTGCAGCGTTTTCATTGACACCTGCATTATAAGGGATGTATCCCAGCCGGTTGTAATATTCAACCCCATAGCGGCCTACCGAATGCATCGGACCTTCATTGTCGGTATTTTTCAGAATCGCTTCATATAAAACATCGATATCATACCCACGGATTCCTTTCAGGTAGGCATCGGCAATGATCGACGCTGAGTTGCTGCCGACCATGCAGTTCCGATGGCCGGGGGAAGCCCACTCCGGCAGCCAGCCAGATTCTTTGTAAGTATTGACCAGGCCTTCCATCACCCTGGATGTATGATCGGGATAGACTAAGGTAAAGAAGGGAAAAACAGCCCTGAAAGTATCCCAGAAACCGTTATCCGTATACATAAATCCCGGTAAAACCTTACCATTATAGGGACTGTAATGCACCGGATGGTTTTCAGCATCAAATTCGTAGAACTTCCTGGGGAACAACAGGGTCCTGTAAAGGGCTGTATAAAAGGTGGCTTGTTGTTCCGGAGTTCCGCCGTCCACCTGTACCCGGTTCAACATTTCATTCCACCAATCGGCGGCCAATTTCCGGGTTTGCTCAAAATCCCGTTCACCGATTTCCCTTTCCAGGTTTAACCGGGCCTGATCTGTGCTGATGAAGGAGGAAGCCACACGAACATGTACAGCCTGTCCTTGTTTTGTTTTAAAGCATACGGCTGCTATTACTTGATTTCCCTGGGCATAAACCGAATCAGGAAGTCGAATTCCATCAGACTCGATCATCAGGCTGTCGAAGGGCTGATCAAAAACAGCTACAAAATAATTGGCAAAATTACGGGGTACACCTCCTGAGTTATTTTTTGAGAAGCCGCTGATGGTCCGTGATTGTTTATCAATCCTGATTTCAGATCCCTCGTTAAACGCATCCAGGATGATCCAGGATTGATTCCCCTCAGGAAAAGTAAACCTCAGAATCGCCGCCCGCTCCGTTGGAGTTACTTCCGCACTGACTCCATATTTATCGAGATATACATAATAATAATCAGGCTTTGAGATTTCCTTTTCGTGGCTGAAATGTGACGCCCGGCTGTATTGATCTGTTTTAAGGTCCCCGGTGACGGCCATAAATGAGAATGCGCCGTAGTCATTGATCCAGGGACTCGGTTGATGTGTTTGTTTGATCCCCCTCAGGGTATCGGCCTGATAGGTATACCCCCATCCGTCGCCCATTTTTCCGGTTTGCGGCGTCCAGAAATTCATTCCCCAGGGGACAGCAACCGCCGGGTAGGTGTTACCGTGCGACAAACTGTACGAAGATTCAGTACCCACCAATGGGTTTGCCTTGTCTACCAGATTTCTTTGTTCAACAGTTTTTTCGACAAGGCTTTTGCCACAGCCGGTGAATATTCCGGCGACCAGAAAAAGAATAAACAGTATGCGCATGTTGTATAAAAATTACAGCATGCAAGATAAGAAAACTATAGGCTATGAAAGGGCTTAAAACCTATCTTGAGACGATCAGTTTTGTTTTTAAAACCTGTTTTCCAGCTGTTACACTGGCGAAATAGGTTCCCGGAGACAGAGCGGCAACAGAAAGTCTGATAGTGGTGGTACCCGGTTCGGG
>MEOR01000079.1:21474-22899 GCA_001769295.1 Bacteroidetes bacterium GWF2_49_14
TATCAACATCATAATAGTCCGATTCCAGGCCTGTTGTTTCGATATTGATCCAATCGGCAGCAGGATTCGGATAAACCTTTATTTGCGCATTTAACTCAGAGGGATCGGTACCGCTCAGGTCCTGCTCCTTTACTTTCAGATTAGTCGCATAAATAACATCTCCGGTGTTTCCACCGTCACCGTTGGCTGTGTTTACTGCTGCATAGAAAGTTATGTCTCCGGTTCCCTTTACCGGGGCAGTCCATTTTGCCGTCCAGGACTTGCTGCCTCCTGATGGGTTTATCCCCTGATTTGTATGTGTGATGGCATTGGTTCCCGCTAAAAGCTGCATTTGCCCGGATCCTCCGGTTGCAAATCCACCGGTTTTCGCCCGGCTGGTCTTTTCTGCTGTAAGTTCAAAACCATACCGGGCGGCGCCTGAGCGCTCGCCACGCACTGTTATGGAATACTGCACGCCGGGGAGATAGCCATTGGCGGGAATATCGGTAGTAATCCAGCCTGAAACATCAGTTGCCTTTCCCCCGCCGTGACAGTCGGTACAGGTAGCCAGGCCATCACCCGGTGATCCGGTCTTACCGCCGGGGGATCCGGTACTTCTGACAATATGACTCAGGGATAAAAAACCTATAATGACCAGAGCCGGAATGGCAAAAACCTTAAGATGCTTCATCGGTATTCAGAATTATTCTAAATACCATACAACGCCATTGAAAAAATGTTCAGGTTATTTCATTGACCGGATCCTGACATCGATCAGGGAACCCATTAAGGCAGTCTTGATCTGGTCGGGAATAGTGCTGTTCAGATGGTAGGGATAAAATATCTGAGGTTTCAGGATCTTTACTGCCTCAACTGCCATATAAACCGGCATGGTGTAGGGCTCTGCAACAGGCAGGAATGCTATATTGATGTTTTTTATTTTGGCCATATCGGATGTAAGCTCGGTATCTCCGGCCACGTATACACGGGTCTGGCCAAATATTAAAACATACCCGTTACCATCTCCTTTTGGATGGTAAGGCAAGCCATTACCTCTGCGGCTGATAACATTATAAGCCGGGACCACCTCAACGGCAACTCCGGCAGCAATAACAAACGAATCATTCTTGCAGATTTTTCCAGCAGGATACTTTGGCTGGCAAAGGGCGGTCAGGTAAACATCGGTGCCGGGTTTAGCAAGCTTACCGATGGCAGCCGGATCCAGATGGTCGCCATGTTCGTGGGTAACCAGAATGGCGTCAGCTTTGGGAAAACTACTGAAATCGGCGATCTGGCCTACCGGATCAATATACAGGAACTTATCCTGGTATTCAAATTGCAAAGAGGAATGCCCGATAAAGGTGATTACCAGGTTTCCATTGCTCGTGGGTATGGTATCCCTTTCGTAGGTCTTCTGACCGGGAACCACGGTCGAATTTATGACCA
>MEOR01000080.1:0-19908 GCA_001769295.1 Bacteroidetes bacterium GWF2_49_14
ATTGGCAGGGAAGATGGACTTTGTGCCAGAGCACTTGATTCGGTGTATAATCGTCTCGATACCCCATACGGAATTGTGCTGAACAATCCGGCTTTTACGAAATACTACCCCGAGTATGGCGAAATATCGTCGTACCCCCCCGGATACAAAGAAAATGCGGGTATTTTTTGCCACAATAACCCATGGATCATCATCGGGGAAACAGGGGTTGGCAATGGTGACCGTGCCTGGGATTATTTCCGAAAAATTTGTCCGTCATACCTGGAAGACATTAGCGAATTACACAGGACCGAACCCTATGTGTATGCCCAGATGATTGCCGGGAAAGATGCTTTCAGACCCGGCGAGGCCAAGAACTCGTGGTTAACCGGAACGGCTTCCTGGAATTTCTATGCAATCACCCAGTTCATTCTGGGTATCCGGCCCGACTATGATGGGTTAATCGTTGATCCCTGCATTCCATCCGGTTGGAAAGTCTTTTCAGTTAGCCGTAAATTCAGGGGAGCAACCTACTTTATTGAAGTTCTCAATCCTAACGGAGTATCAAAAGGAGTGAAGGAAGTAATTGTTGACGGGCACTCACAAGCTTCGAACCTCATACCTTTGTTTGGCGACGGATTGAAACATGATGTCAAGGTCATTCTTTAATAACACGGGCTTAAAATGAAAACACCTGCAGCTTTATTACCTTTCATCGCCATTGCACTTTTTTGCAATTGTGCATCTCCGGAGAATCATGGAACGTCAGGTGCCGGTACCTTTCCGGATACGCTTGGCCAACTTCTCGTAAACCAGGTTGGCTATCATCCCGAAGCAGTTAAAATAGCTTTGATCAGGATGAACACCGCAAAGTTCGATGTGGTTGATACAGAAACCGGAAAAGTTGTATTCAGCGGGAAACCCGGACCTTTTAAATACTGGGACCTTTCCGGAGACAGTGTTTGTACGGCTGATTTCTCGTCGGTGACGAAGCCGGGCAAGTATCAGATTTGCCTGAATAACAGGTCGGTTTGTTCCTACAGTTTTGAAATAGGTGATGATGTTTACAGCAATCTTGCAAAGGCTTCATTGAGGGCATTTTACCTGAACCGATCGGGCATGGAGATTTCAAGGGAATTTGGAGAAAAATGGGCCAGGCCGGCCGGTCATCCCGATACGGGAGTTTTTGTGCATTCTTCTGCATCATCGGATAAACGACCCGAAGGTTCTAAAATATCCAGCGCCGGAGGTTGGTACGATGCGGGTGATTACAATAAATACATCGTGAACAGCAGCATCACAACCTATACCTTGTTACTCTTTTGTCAGATGTATCCCGATTTTTGCAACAGTTTTTCAAACAATATCCCGGAAAGCAGCAACAGTATTCCGGATGTGATCGATGAGCTTTTATGGAACCTTCGGTGGATGCTAACCATGCAGGACCCCGACGATGGTGGCGTTTATCATAAACTGACCAATAAGGAGTTCAGCGATTTCGTCATGCCGGGGAAAGCCACTGACCCAAGGTATGTTGTATTGAAATCCACAGCTGCTTCTCTCGATTTTGCCGCCACCATGGCCATGGCATCCCGGGTATTTGCAACAAGTGAATCTCAGGAATTGAAAAAGCTCGGAGAAACCTGCCTTAATGCAGCGATGAATGCATATGCCTGGGCAAAGGCCCATCCTGCCATCTATTACAAAAACCCATCCGATATTTCAACGGGGGAGTATGGTGACACAGAACTTAGCGATGAGTTTTTCTGGGCCGCATCGGAACTGGGTTTGGCCGAAAACAATCTGGCCGTGATTTCGAAAGAGGAAATGAATGCGCAAAAATGGATGGTGCCGTCGTGGGATTATTCGGGGATGACGGGGATCATTTCACTTTCGCTAACTGACAATCCTGGTGCTTCGGAGATTAAAGCTGAAGCGCAAGGAATTGTAATTGATTTTGCTGATCAATTAGTAGAAAAATCAGAAAGCGCATCCTATAAAGTCAGTCTCGACTTTTTCAAATGGGGAAGCAACTCGGATGTTGCCAACATGGCTCTGATAAAACTGGTTGCTTACAAAATCACCAGGGATGAAAAATATTTTGCTTCCATTCAGGGCGATGTAGATTACATTCTTGGCCGCAATGCCACCGGATACTGCTTTGTGACGGGCTTTGGCGGAAAGCAGGTGATGAATATCCACCACCGGCCATCTGGATCCGATGGAATTGCCGGGCCTTATCCCGGATTCCTTTCAGGTGGACCCAATACGGTTACCTTTGCCGATTGTCCCGATGCCGTCCGTTCCAAATTCCCGGCTAAATCATTTGTTGATGGCTTATGCAGCTATTCCACCAACGAAGTAGCCATTAACTGGAATG
Organism: Bacteroidetes bacterium GWF2_49_14; assembly: GCA_001769295.1. Lineage (GTDB taxonomy): Bacteria > Bacteroidota > Bacteroidia > Bacteroidales > UBA12481 > UBA12481. Next base: position 2,360 of record MEOR01000080.1, read on the forward strand.
CCCCGCTTTTCTTTGTAATGGGTGCAATGGATTCGTTAAAGAAGAAGAAATCATGAGAAAAACATCGGTATTGTTTGTCATCCTGATGGTTGCCTTGGTATTACCCGGTTCTGCAGATGCTCAGCAGGCTCCCTTCAATCGCGGTGTAAACCTGACCGGTTGGTTCCAGACCGGCAGCGTTTCACAGATACAGTTCAACCGTTATTCAAAAAAGGATTTTGAAAACATAAAATCCCTGGGGTGTGACGTAATCCGGCTTCCCATTAACCTGCATTTTATGACCAAAGGCCAGCCGGATTACCGCATTGAACCTCTGTTTTATGAGTTCCTCGATCAGGTGGTTAGCTGGGCTGAGGAGCTGAACCTCTACCTGATTCTGGATAATCACACTTTTGACCCGGCCGTCAACACCAATCCCAATGTGGGTCCGATTCTGGAGAAAGTCTGGCTGCAAATGGCCACCCATTACAAGGAACGATCGCAGTATATTATGTATGAGATCCTTAATGAACCCCATGGAATCAGCGATGCAGCCTGGAATGCCATCCAGCTGGCAGTCATCGATAAAATCCGGACCGTGGACACCCGGCACACCCTGGTGGTAGGTCCCTCCAGCTGGAATACCTACAATAATCTGGCGTACCTGCCACGATATCAGGATACAAATCTCCTGTACACCTTTCATTTCTATGATCCTTTCCTGTTCACACATCAGGGCGCTACCTGGGTGGATCCTTCCATGGCACCCTTATCAGGCATTCCTTTTCCCTATCAGGCAGACAGCATGCCGGCGCTGCCTGCTTCCCTTACTTCCACCTGGGTAGGAGACAACTACCGGAGTTATGCAATTGACGGAACCGTTCAGAAAGTTAAACAACTGATAGACATAGCGGTAAGGTTCAGAGACGATCGGAAAGTCCCGATTTTTTGCGGAGAATTTGGCGTCTACATCCCAAACAGCAAGAATCATCACCGCGTATTCTGGTATGAGGTCGTAAGAAAGTACCTGGAAGAGAAGCAGATAGCCTGGACCTCCTGGGATTACCACGGCGGATTTGGATTGTTTGAATCCGGGAGCAACGGTTTTTTTGAGCATGATCTGAACGTACAGCTGTTAAAAGCTTTAGGATTGATTGTTCCGGATCAGACGGATTATACTTTGTTACCCGACTCCACAGGGTCGTTTATTTACTCCGATTATCCGGGAGAACAGATGTTTGAATCGAGTTACAATGACGGGATTGTGAATTACTACTCCGAAGATCTCCCCAACAACGGCAGGTATTGCCTCAAATGGAGCGGGGCCAAACAGTATAATACCATCGGACTGGATTATCAGCCCGACCGGGATTTTTCCTTTTTAGCCAATAATAACTACGCTCTGGATCTGATGGTCAGGGGTGATACTCCCGGGTTGTCGTTCCAGATCCGGTTCATCGATACCAAAACCCAGAGTGCAACCGACTATCCCTGGCGGATGGGAATTAAAATCGATGAAACCAAGGCTTCATGGGACCGGCGGTGGCATCATCTCTATTTGCCTTTAAGCAGTTTCTCTGATTTGGGCTCCTGGTATAACGGGTGGCATAATCCCGCCGGACTGTTTGACTGGAAAGCGGTTGACCGGATTGAGATAGTAACCGAATATGGACAGCTGGGTTCGGGAATCTTCTGGTTTGATAATATTCATCTCACCAACAGGGATACTGCGAAGGTCAACCAAACCGGCGTCTTCTCCGGGATTGGAGAGGATTTTGCCCGAACGGGAACTCTTAATTTTACCTGCTACCCCAATCCGGTGTATGGTTTCCTGACGGTCGATTCTCCTTCAGAAGACGCACTGAGTATTGAACTCATTGATATTCAAGGGAAAACAGTACTTACTTCGCAGTTTCGAAAGCACACGCGATGGGATGTGTCCCGCTTGAATGCCGGACTCTATTTTGTCAGAATAACCGACAATCAACGAAACTTCATTACCCGGAGAATCTGTAAAATTGACGGCTAATCCTCATGTCCTAATGCCGTTCATCCCCCTTAAAAAATCGTAAATTGTCAATCAGCCTCACATCCCCCGCCCGGACAGCGACAAAACAACGAACGTTCCCTTTGTGCTCAAAAGTTTTTACCGGCTGCAGGGTCGATTCTTCCGCGAATTCAATGTATTCGGTCACCAACAAACCTGTAGAATCGATCCGGCTGCGGATATCATTTTTGAGATCATCAGGATATCTGCCCTCAGCTGACCGGCATATTTCGATCATCGATCGGTAAATGAGTGGCGCAGCCTTGCGGTGCTCCGGCGTAAGGCGCACATTCCGCGAACTCATGGCCAGCCCGTCGGGCTCCCGGATGATGGGGCAGGGGATGATTTTCACCTTAATATTCTCGATCTCCGTCATACGCCGGATGATGGCCAGTTGCTGGAAATCTTTCTCCCCGAAATAGGCCCTATCGGGTTGGGTAATCCGGAAAAGCTTATTGACCACGATGCCGACTCCATTAAAGTGGCCCGGCCTGAAAGCTCCTTCCATAGTTGTTTCCAGCGGCCCAAAGCGGTAAACATGAGTTTCCGGAATGGGGTACATTTCTTTGACGGACGGGGCGAAAATGAAATCGTTCTCCCCTAGCAGGGGCTCAAGCAGCCGCAGGTCCGCCTCCAGGGTGCGGGGATATTTTTCAAGGTCGGCAGGATTATTGAACTGGATCGGATTGACAAAAATGGAAATCCCCGTGAAATGGTTTTCCTCAACAGACCGCCGAACCAGGGAAAGATGACCTTCGTGAAGCGCACCCATGGTCGGGACCAGCCCCAGGGTGACCGGCCGGTTCCGCACAGTGGCTAAGTAGCTGCGCGTATCGGCGATTGTATTGAAAATATTCATCCGATAAAAATAACCATTGATTTGTTGATAACCCCCGACCATTGTTAACAAGTTGAAGATTACGCTAATTTTTACTAAATTTGCATCCACAAAAGGAAAAATCCGTCAGGATGAAAAAGCACAGGGTTCTTTACATATCCCAGGAAATTACGCCCTATCTGCCTGAATCTGAGATGGCTAACGTTAGCCGTTATCTGCCGCAGGGAATTCAGGAGCGTGGACGGGAAATCCGAACCTTTATGCCTCGTTTCGGCAGCGTCAATGAGCGCCGGAACCAGTTGCACGAAGTGATCCGACTTTCAGGCATGAATCTGATAATCAATGAATCAGATCATCCCCTGATCATTAAGGTAGCCTCAATTCAGGCCGCCCGGATGCAAGTCTATTTCATTGATAACGAGGACTACTTCCAGAGAAGAGCTACATGGAAGGATGAGGAGGGAACTGAGTTTCCCGACAATGACGAACGGGCTATTTTCTTTGCCCGTGGTGTCCTGGAAACGGTCAGGAAGCTTCGCTGGGCACCCGACCTGGTTCACTGCCACGGTTGGTTTACTTCGATCATTCCCCTGTACCTGAAAAAGGTATTTCACGATGACCCCTTGTTCAGCAACGCTAAAGTTGTCTGCTCTTTATATCAGGATGGATTTAAAACTCCTCTGAATGAGAAGTTTAAGGAAAAATTGCTGATGCCGGGTATCAATCCCGCCGATGTCAGCGTTCTAGAGGTACCGGATTTTGTTCATGTAAGCAAGATGGCCATTTCGCATTCAGATGCGCTGGTTGTCGGCAGTCAGGTGATCGATCCGGAGATCGATAAATTTCTGAGGGCATCCGGAAAACCATTTCTGGAATACCAGGGTACGGAACAGTACGCTGATGCCTTTTCGGATTTTTATCGGGATATATTAGGGGTCTGATAAAATTATTTTAGCTCGATGATCAACACGATTTTGCGCAAGGCAGCCTTTGGTATATTTACCGGGTGCCTTACCCTGGTTCTATTTTCCGGTTGCAACAACAGCGAAGAAATTGGCCTGAACCTGACTCCCCAGGGGGAAAGATTTCATTACAGGATTGATTCTACGGCAGTTGTAACTGCCGCTACATTGAGGCAGGATTCCCTGACCTCCGAGAAACGTACCTCATCGCTGCTTGGTTGCCAGAATGACCCGGTCTTTGGCCGGACCTATGCACACCTCCTTGCCCAGCTAAGACTTTCCTCAAACGATGTTGAGTTCGGGGAAACCGCCCTGATCGACTCGGTAGTCCTTCTGCTGAAATATCAGAGCTCATACGGTGACACCACCACCCAGCAGGATATCAGAATATATGAACTGAAGCAGGATCTCTATTTTGATTCCACCTACTATTCCAACATGGATATCTCCGGCTTCTATGATGCGGCTTCACCCATAAGTACTTTTTCTTACAAGCCGACACCGGATAAAGATTCCGTCCTGATTCGCCTGTCGGATGATTTTGGCCAGAAACTCCTCGAAACAGACACCGCCTACCTGTCGGACAATACAGTATGGCTGCAGTATTTCAAAGGATTATATATTGAAGCTCAGCCTGTTGAGCAAGGCGGGTCCATAATAGCCTATAATTTCACCGGTGGAAAATCCCGCATTACCCTCTACTACCATAATGCTGCCAATGATTCACTCAAATATGAAGTGCTGATCAACAGCAATTCAACCTGGGTCAACCTTTTCCGGCATGAATACAGCAGTGCACAGATCAACCCGGTTATCAATGACTCCATATATCTCTATCCCGATGTTTATCTTCAGGGCGGCGCCGGAGTTCGCGCCCATGTAAAAATTCAGTTTCCCGACAGCCTGATGGACCAGGTCAATGAAGGCATTGCCATCAACCGGGCTGAACTGGTTTTTACCGTTGCAGATGATCCGACGGTGGGGAATTTTGCCAGGCCAACTTCTTTGCGGGTATTCAATGCCCGTACCGATGGAACGAATGAATTTATTGACGACCTCACACTGGGAGAAGCATACTACGGAGGAATTTTTGATGAAAAGACCGGGACCTACCGGTTCAATATCGGAAGGCATGTCCAGAATCTTTTGCACCCTGATTCTTCGCAGCGGATTGCGAACAACGGAATGTTTCTGGTTCTTGGGGAGGAAAGGACCAGTGCAGCCCGGCTGATTCTAAAGAATGGTTCAAATGCGATGAAGCTTGTGCTGACTTACACGCCTCTCAACTGATCCTGCTTTTTTTCCCTGTTTCCTGCTCGAAGTCAGACAATTCCGCTAAATTGCGGACGTCTAATCTTTTGAACCATTACTATTATGTGCGGAATTGTCGGTTATATCGGTCACCGTGAGGCCTATCCCATCCTGATAAATGGCCTGAAGAGGCTTGAATACCGTGGATATGATTCTGCCGGGATCGCCCTGATCAGCGAAGGATTCAATGTTCAGAAATGCAAGGGAAAAGTTGCGGATCTTGAGAAGATCGGCATATCCATGGTAAAGAGTGGCACCATCGGTATGGGGCACACCCGCTGGGCAACCCATGGAGAGCCGAATGTGGTGAATGCACATCCCCAGACCTCCCATAAGGGTCATTTTGTCCTGGTACATAACGGCATTATCGAGAACTATGCCTCCATCAAGCGGCACCTCAAAACACGAAATGTCAGTTTTACAAGTGATACCGATACGGAAGTGCTGGTCAACCTGATTGAACATCTTTACCTGGAGGGAGACCTGACGGCTGAACTGGCTATCCTGATGGCGCTGAACAAGGTTGAAGGAGCCTACGGCATCGTGGTTGCCTGCAAGGATGAGCCCGACCGGCTTTTCGCCGCACGCAAGGGCAGCCCCCTGGTCATCGGTGTAGGACAGGGAGAGTATTACCTGGCTTCGGATGCCACTCCGCTAGTGGAGCATACCCAGAATGTGATCTACCTGAATGACGAAGATTTCGCTGTCATCAGCCGCGACCGGCTCGTTCTGCGATCCCTGAGAAATTCGGCTCATAAGCCGGAGATCCAGGAGCTCGACCTGTCGATCGGGGAGCTCGACAAGGAGGGATTTGCACACTTCATGCTTAAAGAGATTTTCGAACAGCCGCGGGCTATTCAGGATACTTTCAGAGGCCGTGTGCTGCCGGATAAATCCGGCATCCAGCTCGGGGGTCTTCATGAAGTCCTCCAGAAACTATATACAGCCAAAAGAATCATCATCACCGCCTGCGGTACCTCCTGGCATGCAGGCCTTGTAGGCGAATACTTTTTCGAAGAACTGGCAAGAGTGCCGGTGGAGGTGGAGTACAGTTCGGAGTTTCGCTACCGTAACCCGATACTGAGCCCCGATGACATTGTTCTGGCAATCAGCCAGAGCGGTGAAACCGCAGATACCCTGGCAGCCATTAAGCTGGCAAAGGAGAAATGCGCTACGGTTCTGGGAATCTGCAACGTGGTGGGCTCCTCCATCGCACGCGAAACACATGCCGGGGTTTACACACATGCGGGTCCTGAAATCGGTGTGGCAAGCACCAAGGCTTTTACCGCCCAGGTAACCGTGCTGATCATGATGGCCCTGATGACCGGCCGCAATAACGGAACCCTTACCCAGGAAAGATATGAAGAGCTGATCGCCGAGCTGGTTGAAATACCGGGCAAGCTCAGGAAAACCCTCGAAAAGGATGGGGAAATCCTGGAGATCGCCAAAGTATTTCAGCACACTAAGAATGCCATTTACCTGGGCCGTGGCGTTTTCTTCCCGGTAGCCCTTGAGGGCGCCCTCAAATTAAAGGAAATCAGCTATATCCATGCTGAGGGATACCCCGCTGCTGAAATGAAGCACGGTCCGATTGCCCTGATCGATGAGAATATGCCGGTGGTGGTGGTTGCCGCCAAGGACCAGACCCTCGACAAGGTAGTCAGCAACGTTCAGGAAATAAAAGCCCGCAAGGGAACCGTAATTGCCATTGTAACCGAAGGAGACCAGGAAATTTCGAGACTGGCCGATTATACCATTGAGGTACCGGATTCCCTGCCGGAATTCTCGGTCCTGCTGTCGGTTATACCCCTGCAATTGCTGGCTTACCACATTGCCGTCCTCCGCGGATGCGACGTGGATCAGCCAAGGAACCTCGCAAAGTCGGTGACGGTGGAGTGAGGTTGCTGGTTGCTGGTTAGGCCAGAACTGTCATCCTGACATAAGTCAGGATCCCAAGCCTCGAAGCACTTGTCATCCCCGCGAAAGCGGGGACCGCGAGCCCCAACCGAACAGCAACATCGAAGCCCTTGTCATCCCCGCGAAAGCGGGGACCGCGTCCCTTGAAGCGCGGTACGCAATGGAACCGGTCCCCGCTTTCGCGGGGATGACAAGTACTCTTGGGCAACCGGCAATTATCTTCTTTCGTACTGCTGCTCGTAATACGCCTGATATTTCCCCGAAGTTATCCGGTTCATCCACTCTTCATGGTCCAGGTACCAGTCGACTGTTTTCTCGAATCCTTCCTTGAACTGCAGAGAAGGGGTCCAACCCAGCTCTTTTTGAATCTTAGTCGCGTCGATTGCGTAACGAAGGTCGTGGCCGGCGCGGTCCTTGACAAAGGTGATCAGGGATGCGGAGGTGCCGGGAGTACGGCCAAGCTTCTGATCCATGATCTCGCAGAGAATGTGGATCAGGTCGAGGTTTTTCAGTTCGTTATGTCCTCCGATATTATACGTTTCCCCGGTTTTTCCTTCATGATAAACCAGATCGATGGCACGGGCATGGTCAACCACGTAGAGCCAATCGCGGATATTTTCGCCTTTCCCGTAAACCGGGATCGGCTTCATGTTCTTTATATTGTTGATTGCCAGTGGTATAAGCTTCTCCGGAAATTGATTGGGTCCATAATTATTTGAACAGTTGGTGATTACAACCGGTAATCCGTACGTATGGCAGTAAGCCCTGACCAGATGATCGGAACTGGCTTTTGAAGAGGAGTAGGGGCTTTTGGGATCATACGGGGTGGTCTCATAGAAAAACCCTTCCGCTCCCAGCGAGCCGTACACCTCATCAGTGGAGATGTGGTAGAACCGTTTGCCTTCGAAATCGCCGTTCCAGTATTTACGCGCGGCATTCAGGAGGTTTACCGTCCCCACGATATTAGTTGTGATAAATGCCATCGGCTCTGCGATCGAACGGTCGACATGGCTTTCTGCGGCCAGGTGGCAGACTCCCGTAATCCCGTACTTACTGAAAACCTCATCCATGGCATCGGCATCGCGAATGTCGGCTTTTACAAACGTGTAATTCGGTGCCTTATCTACGTCGCTCAGGTTTTCAAGGTTCCCGGCATAGGTCAGGGCATCGAGATTAATAATCTGATAATCAGGGTATTTATTAACAAATAGCCTGACAACATGGGAACCGATAAAGCCGGCGCCCCCGGTTATTAGGATGGTTTTTTTCATGATTTCCGCATTACTTGATTCCGCGCAATTTCTTTTCCCAGTTCCAGGCAGACAACAGGGTTTCGCCAAGTGACCGGACGGCTTTCCACCCGAGCTCTACGTTTGCCTTGGTGGTATCGGCCCAAACCTGCTCGATATCGCCCGTGCGGCGGCCAACGATTTTGTAGTTAACCTTAACGCCGGTAACCTTTTCGAATGTATTTACCACCTCCAGTACCGAAGATCCTTTTCCTGTTCCGAGGTTGAAGAATTCAAAATCCGATTTATTCTGATTTTTCAGCAACCGGCTGATGGCTTTAACATGGGCGGCTGCAATGTCGACCACATTAATGTAATCGCGGATGGCAGATCCGTCGGGGGTGTTGTAATCATCACCGAAAACTTTGAGTTCCCCCCGGATTCCCGCAGCGGTCTGCGTGACATACGGAATCAGGTTGTTCGGGACCCCTCGGGGCAACTCACCGATCAGGGCAGACGGATGGGCGCCTATCGGGTTAAAATAGCGAAGTGCGATAGCCCTGATGCCTTCTACGGACCGGATGTAATCGCGAAGGATCTCTTCACAGATCTGCTTGGTGTTTCCATAGGGCGATTCTGCGGGCAGGATCTGGGCGGTTTCGGTTACGGGAAGTTCCCTGGGCTGGCCGTAGACGGTGCAGCTTGATGAGAAGACCATGGACGGAACCTGGTAGGCATTCATGCATTCGAGAAGGTTCATGAGAGAAACCAGGTTGTTCCTGTAATACATCAGGGGCTTTTCAACGGATTCGCCAACCGCCTTGTACGCAGCGAAGTGTATGATCGCCTTCAGTCCCGGGTAATCCTTGAAGAACTTTTCGAGCCGGGGCTTGTTGCACAGATCAAACTCCTCGAAAGCCGGCCTCACGCCCGTGATCTGCCCGATCCCGTCGAGTGAGTCGGTGGTGGAGTTGGCAAGGTTATCGACGATGACTACTTCGTACCCTTCATTAATCAGTTCAACGGCTGTGTGAGAGCCGATATATCCGGTTCCGCCGGTAACAAGGATCAGGTTCTTCATGGGGTGAGTTTATTTACGGTACCATTTGTTAATTTGTACTTTTCTCCACTCTCCGGGCAGGTGGCCAGGCCATCTTCATCAAAAAGCAGCCGGTGTCCGCTGCCGCTCATCCAGCCGGCCTGCCTGGCCGGGTTGCCCAGGACCAGTGCATACGGGGCGACATTTTTTGTAACCACGGCCCCGGCCCCGATAAAACAATATTCCCCCAGGGTCACACCGCAAACGATTGTTGAGTTGGCCCCGATAGTGGCGCCCTTGCATACCCGCGTGGTTTCATACTGTCCGCGCCGGTTGACCGAGCTCCTCGGGTTGGTGACATTGGTGAATACCATCGAAGGTCCCAGAAATACATCATCCTCGCAGATGACGCCCGTATAGATCGAGACGTTATTCTGGACCTTGACATTATTGCCGAGCACCACATCCGGGGAGACCACCACGTTTTGTCCGAGGTTGCAGTTTGCTCCGATATGGCAGCCGCTCATGATGTGGGTGAAATGCCAGATTCTGGTACCGTCCCCGATTTCACATCCGGGGTCGATCACGGCCGTTTCATGGGCCTGATATCTTTTATCGCTCATTATCAATTATTTTCAGCAGGGTGGTACAGATATAATCAAGCTCTTCTTTTTTCATCTCCGTATGGATGGGTAGTGAGAGAACCGATTCGCAAAGGCTCTCGGTTACAGGGAAATCACCCGGGAGGTAGCCGGCAAAAGAAAAAGCTTTTTGCAGGCTGAGAGGAACCGGATAGTATACCATCGACGGAATTCCGGCTTCCCTGAGTTTCAGCTGGATCACCGGCCGGTTGACAGCGCTCAGGGTCAGGGTATACTGGTGATAGATGTGTGTTCCAAAGCGGGTTTGAACAGGTATCCTGATCTTCGGGTGCCCCCCGAGACGGGCATTATAGTACTCAGCGGCTGACTGACGGCGGGTAATAAAGTCATCCAGGTGCCTTAGGTTGACACGCAGAATCGCGGCCTGCAGGGAATCGAGCCTGGAGTTTACCCCAATGACTTCATGATGATATTTCACCTTGGCGCCGTGGTTGACAATCATCTGCATCTTTTCGGCCAGTGCCGGGTCATTTGTCATAAGAGCTCCTCCGTCGCCATAGCAACCCAGCGGCTTGGTGGGGAAAAAGGAGGTCGAGCAGATGTGACCCATGCTGCCGGTCCGGGTGCGGGATCCATCCGGATAGACGAACCAGGACCCGAGCGACTGTGCGTTGTCCTCGATGACAAAAAGGTTGTTTTCACGTGCAATCTGCATGATTTCATTCATCGGAGCCGCCTGACCGAAAAGGTGGACCGGAATGATGGCCCTGGTTTTCGGACCGATGGCAGCACGGATCTTATCGGGATTGATATTGAAAGTTTCAGGATCGACATCGACAAGTACAGGCTTCAGCTTTAGCAGAACCAGCACCTCGACGGTTGAAATGAAGGTGAAATTGGGGGTGATCACCTCATCCCCGGGTTCCAGGGGAAGTGCCATCAGGGCAATCTGGAGGGCATCGGTTCCGTTGGCGCAGGGAATGACAAAGGGTACGTTAAGGTAGGCTGAAAGCTCCTCCCGGAAAGATTTTACATCGGGGCCATTAATAAAGACGGATGACTCCAGGGCTTCTGAAAGGGCTTTGTCAATCTCAGGCTTGAGACGGTGGTATTGTGAACGGATATCCACCATTTCGACAGATAGCAAGGGGCTCATGTAAGCGTGGTTTTTTGACGAAAGTATAAAAAAAAGGTACGTATTTGTTTCCAGAATTTGGAAGGCTGTGTATTAGTTGATAACTTTGTTCATTATGGATTTATTGCCGGTTATACGAAAACTTTTATACCGCGAGGAGGGGCTTATCATTCCCGGCCTTGGCGGCTTTATTTCTCAATACCGGCCTGCTGAGATTCATGCTGTATCGGGGACTTTCGTACCTCCGGCCAAGGAAATTGTTTTTAATTCAGAAGTCAGGCAGGACGACGGCATGCTGGCCGGGCACCTGGCTGGGATAACAGGCATTACCAGTGACGAGGCTTCGGCTGCCATCCGCACATTTGTTGATGACCTGCTGAAGCGGTTGATCAAAGGCGACCGCGTGTTTCTTGAAGGGATCGGGTTTTTTTACCTGGATGGTCAGGGTAATCCGAAATTTCAGGTCGAAGCCGGGACCAACCTGTTGCTTGACTCCTTCGGGTTTGTACCGTTTTACCTGAAGGAAATTCATAATGAAAACGATACAATTCTTAAGACTTCACCTTTATTTCGTCAAGAAGAGCCGGTGGCCAGGCCTGCTTTACCAGGCACCACGCTTCCGGTTGAAAAAAGCCGGACCGTCCGAAGGCTTCTGGTTGCCATTCCGCTGCTCCTTTTCTTCATGCTGATGCCGTATAATTCAAAGGTTACCCGCATCCTCATTAAAAACCGGACCATTCTGGCACCGGAGCCATCCCTGTTCCGGCTGGATTATCCGGATCCGGTTCAACCGGATACCGCACGGGTTATTGAATACCCGATCGGGGATACATTGTAGAGATGGATTATTATCCGTCTCTACGACGTTCATTTTACAATCGACCCGTTTTGAATTGCGGTATCCGGGCTGACGAAGATCAGCCGGCCGAGGTTATCTTCTGCAAGCAGGATCATACCCCTGGATTCAATCCCCTTGATGGTCCGGGGTTCGAGATTGGCCAGCAAGGTAATCTGTTTCCCGATAATCTGTTCCGGTTCAAAGTGCTCGGCGATCCCCGAAATAACCGTTCTCACGTCAATTCCGGTATCCACCCTGAGCTTCATGAGTTTTTGAGTTTTCGGAACCCGCTCTGCTTCGAGGATGGTAGCAATGCGGATATCCATACGTGAGAAATCATCATACGAAACAGCCGCTTTGGCCTCCGGCAGGCCGGCTTCCCTGGCTTCGTTGGTTTTCTTCGTTTCATGAAGCTTATTCACCTGAAATTCAACCTGTGAATCCTCAATTTTTTCAAACAATAACCCGGGCGGGATCATCTGGTGGCCAGCGGAGATCAGGTTTTGGGATCCGATGGAAGACCACGGTAATGAGCCGATATTCAGCCAGGTCCTCACCTGGTTCATACTGAATGGAAGGAAGGGTTCCAGAAGGGCCGAGATATTGGCTGTAATCTGCAGGCTTATATTGAGGATAGTTTCAACTCTTGCAGTATCTGTTTTAATCAGTTTCCAGGGTTCTGTTTCCGCCAGATATTTATTCCCGAGCCGTGCCAGGCCCATGGCTTCATTCAGGGCTTCACGGATGCGGAAGGCTTCAAGGCTCTGTTCAACCCTGGTGCGGATGGCCGGTATTTCGTTGAGAGCAGACTTATCGTAGTCAGTGATGGTGCCCGTTGCCGGACAAACCCCGTTGTAGTATTTCTGGGTCAGGACCAGGGTCCGGTTGATAAAGTTACCCAGCACAGCCACCAGTTCATTGTTGTTGCGGGTCTGAAAATCCTTCCAGGTAAAATCGTTGTCCTTGGCTTCCGGAGCATTGGCTGTGAGCACATACCGAAGCACGTCCTGCTTGCCGGCGAACTCTTCCAGGTATTCATGAAGCCATACCGCCCAGTTGCGTGAGGTTGAGATCTTGTCATTTTCCAGGTTCAGGAACTCATTGGCCGGAACATTGTCGGGCAGGATGAATTCGCCATGAGCTTTCAGCATGGCAGGAAAGATGATGCAATGGAAAACGATATTGTCTTTCCCGATAAAATGGATCATCCGGCTATCCTCTGATTTCCAGTATTTCTCCCAGTCCGGTGTAAGTTCCTTGGTGGCAGAAATATAGCCAATGGGAGCGTCAAACCATACATAAAGCACCTTACCGGCTGCCCCTTCAACGGGTACCGGCACACCCCAGTCGAGGTCGCGGGAAACCGCCCGGGGCTGAAGCCCCTGGTCGAGCCAGGATTTGCACTGCCCGTAAACGTTCGCCCGCCATTCCGTATGATCTTCCAGTATCCACTGCCTTAACCAGGGTTCATGCTTGTCGAGGGGCAGATACCAGTGCCTGGTCTCCCGGAGTACCGGGGGATTTCCGCTCAGCATGGATTTTGGATTTTTAAGATCCATCGGACTCAGGGAAGTCCCGCATTTTTCACACTGGTCCCCATATGCCCTCTCGTTCCCGCAATGCGGGCAGGTGCCCGTAATATACCGGTCGGCCAGGAACTGCTGATGCTCCTCGTCGAAAAACTGCTCACTGGTTTTCTCGATGAAATCACCCTGATCATACATCTTCCTGAAAAAGGCGCTGGCTGTTTCATGGTGAATGGGAGCAGAGGTACGGTGATAGATGTCGAAAGCAATCCCAAACTCACGGAAAGCTTCCTTGTTAATCCGGTGATACGTGTTAACCACATCCTGGGGCGTGATTCCTTCTGCCCTGGCTTTCAGTGTGATAGGAACACCATGCTCGTCTGAGCCACAAATAAACAGTACATCTTTTCCATTCTGGCGCAAATACCGCGTATAGATATCTGCAGGGATATAAACCCCGGCAAGATGGCCTATATGGACCGGACCGTTTGCGTACGGCAGGGCGGCTGTGACGAGGAAGCGCTTGAAGTCGGACATATATGATTGACGATTTACGATTGACGATTTACGATTTGAGTGGGTAAAAATACGAAAGAAAATGGATGAAAGGCATGAATTGGGGCAGGCCGGAGAGCAGGCGGCGGTGGATCACCTGGTTTCAAAGGGCTATGTGATTATTGAAAGGAACTGGAGGTTCGGCCATAAGGAGATCGACATTGTTGCCAGGGACCGGAACGATCTGGTGGTGGTGGAGGTGAAAAGCCGGAATGCCCCGGTGCTGGAACTGCCGGAGCAGGCGGTAAACCGCACCAAGCAACGATTCCTTATATCAGCGGCGAATGCTTTTGTACGTTACAGGCGCATTCCGCTTGAGGTCCGGTTTGATATTATTTATGTCGTTTATGAGAAGGGGCAGCCCCGCATAAGCCACATCCGGAATGCGTTCTATCCCATCCTGTAGGTGTGCCATTTATGCAGGATCTCCCGGAGTTCCTCTGCCCTGAACGGTTTTGAAATGTAGTCGTTCATTCCCGCATCGAGGCAGATTTCCCTGTCTCCTTTCATGGCATTGGCTGTCATTGCAATGATATACACCGGATTATGGCTGCCGGTTTCATCTTCCATCAGGCGCAGACGGCGGGTAGCTTCAAGACCATCAAGCACCGGCATCTGCACGTCCATAAATATCAGGTTATACTCTTTTTTCCTGTATTTGCTGAGCGCTTCTTCCCCGTTTTCAGCCAGATCAACCCGATAGCCGAGTTTCTCAAGGTTAAGCATGGCAATCCGCTGGTTGATCTTGTTATCCTCAACCAGGAGGATGGATGCTGACCCAACATCGAATCCCTCTATCTCAAACTCAACACTTTCCGGATTGAAATCCTCCTCTTCCACGGCAGAGGATGGCTCGATGGAGGTTTCTTCCGTGACCTGTGCCTTCATGGTTTTTGAGATAACGGACTGGAGATCCGAAATTTTCACCGGCTTGTTCAGGTAACCGGCAAATCCGGTTTTAATCAGCTCATGTGTTGTTATGATGTCGGCTATGGAAGAGAGCATGATCAGCTTGTTATGGCGGATCAGGGGATCCTGGATTACGGTTCTTGCGAAGGTGATGCCATCCATACCCGGCATCTGGCAATCGACCAATATCAGGTCAAACTCGTTGGCCGTTCCGGCAACATTCCTGAGCATCTTGATAGCGACCTCGGCATCCGTAAGCTCTTCCGATGAACATTGCCAGTATTCGAGGTATTTCCGGAAAACCTGAAGGTTGGTTTCGTTATCATCAATAACCAGTACTCTCAAGCCCTTTAGGTCACCCACATCCGGAAGCTCGGGATCGAAAAAGTTTTCATCGCGGTCGAACTGGGCAGAGAACCAGAAAGTAGAGCCTTTTCCAGGCTGGCTTTCGATGTGGATGGTACCATGCATCATTTCCACGAGCCGCTTGCTGATAATCAGGCCAAGACCGGTTCCGCCGAAACGACGGGTAATCGATGAATCGACCTGGGCAAAAGAATGGAAGAGCTTCTCCTTATGTTCAGGACTGATTCCGATTCCGGTATCAGAGACTTTAAAGATGAAATGAAGCTGATTATCAACTTCTTCGGCCAGGTTGCATGAAATAAGTATTTCCCCCTTCTCGGTAAACTTAATGGCATTATTGGCCAGGTTGAGCAGGACCTGTTTCAGCCGGAGAGGATCCCCCATTACCGATCGGGGCAGGCGGATGTCGAGGTCGGTCACCAGGTTGAGGTTCTTATTCGCGGCCTTAATTGCCATATTGTCGGCTACATCTTCCAAAACCCGGGTAAGGTCAAAGGGGACATATTCAAGTTCCAGCTTATTGGCTTCAATTTTTGAGAAGTCGAGGATGTCGTTGATAACTGCAAGAAGGGTGTTTGCCGAGTTCTCAATGATCCTGAGATATTCATGCTGCTCGGGACTGATATCGGATTTCATCATGATCTCCGTCATGCCGATGATCCCGTTCATCGGAGTCCGGATTTCATGTGACATGTTGGCCAGGAAACTGCTTTTTGCCTGGTTGGCCGACTCGGCCAGTTCTTTAGCCTTCAGGATATCATAGGTTCTTTCCCGGATCCTTTCCTCCAGGTCGTGCCTGAGCTCAGAGAACTCATCGGCTACGGCATTGAAATTATCAGTGGAGCGCCGGATTTCGCGAAAATCAGAGGAGGGAAACAGGGTGCCCTGTTCGCCTTTGACCAGTCGGGAGGTTGATTCATGTATCTGATGGAGGAACAGGTTAACTGACACATAGTGGATATAAACAATAAGGCCGACCAGGAAGGCCGATAGCCCCGCAAAAATCAGGACCGGGGTAAGGTTATCATAATTTTGCCGGACATAGAGGGCGGTAATGATAACCGCAATGGTGGCCAGCAAAACCATCAGAATAAATGAAAGGCGCAGGGATAGGGTCCGGGGAATCGAAACGGAGATTCCCCGCTTCCGAATTTCCATTAATGTTTTGGTTCTGAGCGGTCCGGAAAAAAAATCTGTGACCAGGTAGGTATAATAGGTATAGATCCCGACGGCCAGGAGGGCTCCGATTCCGATGATCAGGGTGGCTCTCACATCATTCGTGTCGGCATAGACGTATCCGCATAGAATCAATCCGACCAGGAGGGAATAGACCAGTGACACATAGAAATTATCCCTCGGAAGCCTCAGGTATGCTTTTGCAAATCTTGTAAATTCTTTATTATCAAGCTTTTCAATCGGATCCCAATCCATGCCTTTTGTAAGGGCGGAATTAATGGTGCGCGGTACCCTGAAGAATCCGGGGATTCCCCAATGATTCAGGAGCCCGTAATGGATGAAGTGAAGGATCGTAGTGAAGGTGGTGGAAACAATTCCGATGATTATGGCAGTGTCCTTCAGGTCATCGGTGTATTTATGGAGACTGATGACCAGAAGGGCGGCGTAGAGTACGGCAAACCAGGAGCCGACCACAGAAAACAGGGCAATGGAAAAGGTGAAGGAGATCCTTTTGGCCAGACCCTGAATCAGCCTGCCAGGAAAAAAATCAGAAGGTTGGTGTTTCTTGTATGAATTGAAAGACATAAGCGTAACCCGTTGAGGCAAAAGTAGAAAAATATGGATTACGCCAGCAAATTACATCCCCTGATTTCACTGTTATCGAAACGGCCCAGGACTTCAAAGGTTCCGTCCGGATTCAATTGCCCGAGATCCTGTGTCTGGATGAAGGCGCAGGAATGACGGTTGGCCAGGTCGATAATGTCGATACCTCCTGTTTTTCCTGCCGGGAGGCGGCGGAACGGATTATAAGGATCGCGGATCAGGATCTGCATCTGCGGAGGTGTGTGAAAAATCCCGTTTTCTTTTGACCATGCCTGGGAGAGGAGCTCGGTCATCCCGTATTCCGAACCGACAGATCCCACACCAAAGGCTCTTTTCAATATGTCATGAAGTTCTTCCCGGGTGATTTCTTCCCGGCGCCCTTTCATGCCTCCGGTTTCCACGATCAGTGTTTTTTTAAGCGGCATCGGGAACTGTTCGGCCAGATCGAGGAGGGCGTAGGTGACACCGAGGAGTATGGTTTTTTGCCCCGATTTTTCCAGATCTGAAAGGTTGTTGG
>MEOR01000080.1:19920-20340 GCA_001769295.1 Bacteroidetes bacterium GWF2_49_14
GATTATTGAGGTAGAATCCGCTCAGCGGATGCCTGCTCAGACGGATCAGGTGGTCCATCATGAAAACGAGGGACGAGTTTTGCCTTTCCAGGTAAGAGGGAAGAAGTGAAAGAATGCACCAATCGGAGGGTTCGCCGAAAAATTGCCTGAATCCCGATAAATAGCTGTCTGTATATTCCGATTCGCTGAGGAGGTAATGTTTGCTGGTTTGCGCCCCTGTGGTTCCGCTCGACTCAAAAACGCGTACCTCCTGACCGGGACCGGTAACGACCCGGTGGCTTTTGAAAAAGTTTACCGGGAGGAAAGGGATCCGGTCAACGCTTGTGACGCCGGCCGGATCGCATCCCAATAATTTCAGGTACTCCCTGTACACCGGGTTTCCGTCGGCCTGGAGACGGAACAGGTTAATAATTGCTTGTA
>MEOR01000081.1 GCA_001769295.1 Bacteroidetes bacterium GWF2_49_14
ATCTCCCGTTGTAACCTCTCAATAATCATCGGAGAAACGTTTCCGCCGCCATTACCACGATCGTCAATGATTAGTGCCTTTTTGGTGAGCTGAGGATAGTAATGCTTAACAAATTCGTTTAATCCGTTTGCACCCATATCGGGAATATGTATGTAACCTACCTCACCGTTGGTCGCAGCCTCAACTTTGCGGATATTTTCCTGAACCCAGCCGTAGTAATACAAGGATGACTCATTTGCCAGTGTCTTAATGAGGGTTGTGACTGGCTTGCTTCCATCCTTGTTTGCTGATGTTTTAAGTTCGATCAACTGATTAGCCTTTCCAACCAGCAATGAAAATATATCTGTCACTTCCTTAACGGATTGGCCGTCAATTGAAACAATATAATCTCCCTCTTTAATCAGAGAGCCCGTTTCTGTGAGTGGTGAGCGCAACTCTGAACTCCAGTTGGCCCCTTCCAGAATTTTATCAATTCTGAAATAGCCGTTTTGATCTTTTGAGAGTTTGGCGCCCAGCAATCCGGTTTGAATCCTTTCAGGCATAGGCCTCTCGCCATTATTCACGTAGGCATGACCCACGTTAAGCTCACCGATCATTTCACCGATCAGGTAGGAAAGGTCTGATCGTTGTCTAACATAGGGAACCAGCGGATTGTACTTATTGTATATGTCCCTCCAGTTTACTCCATGCATGTTGCGGTCATAAAAGAAATCCCTCATGTGACGCCAGCTTTCGTCGAAAATCTGCTGCCATTCTGCATGCTTGTCCACCCGGGTTTTCAATCCGGCCAGGCTGATTGTTTCATCAAGGGCAACTTTTGAAGTCGGAAGATCGACAACTGCATATTTGCCGCCCTGGCTGACCATCATCTTTTTCCCGTTAGGGCTTAAGGAGTATCCAGTATTACTGGATAATTCAGTCTCTTTTTGCTTTGTAAGGTCAAAAAGTTTGAAACGACTACCCTGCACATCAGATGAGGTGAATGAATAATAAACACGATCACTTACCGCTTCGATATTAAAATAATTACCCGCCGGAACAGGCAATTCAAGAATTCTTGTCCGTATGCCAGCCGGGTCAACAGTCAAAGCCTCTGCTTTCTTTTGATCCGTATGTTTAACGGGCTCAACTACCGCGACTTCATCATCCTTTGGGGAAAATGGTGATGGCGTCCCCGGATTCAGGATTGCGAGATATAACTTGTTCATATCGTGATAACTATGGTTCCATTCGGTCGCAGAGTAGGTGGGATTGAATGTCCTCGTTGAAACAAAAATGAGGTATTTCCCGTCACGGCTGAACACCGGGCTCCCTGAATTGTACCATCCATCGGTGACTTCGTAGCTCTTCCCGGATTCAATAGAATAGAGTCGTATTATACCAAATCCCTGTTCAGGCTTCACATAGGCTATCCATTTGGAATCAGGCCCCCAGGCGTAGTCTCCGATCGGTCCCATTTCCGATTCTTCAATCTTTTTTCCGGATCCTGTCTCTGTATTGATCAACCAAAGCCGGAAGAGTTTGTCATGGTACAGGATCGATTTACTGTCGGGGGACCATTCGAATCCAAAAATATAGGTCTCACTGTTCTTTGTCAGCTGCCGGGCTGATTCCAGGGATTTGGGATCAGATATCCAGATTTCAAATTCACCCGTTTTATCTGAGAGCCAGGCGATCTTTGTTCCATCCGGGGACCAGGCCCCATTCCGTTCATGGATTCCTGAGGAAGCAGTTAGGTTTCTGGTAATTCCTTGTTTTACAGGGGTGTTGAACAACTCTCCATGTGCGGAAAACAAGACCCTCTCTGCATTTGGGGATAAGGATCCGGAACGGATCTGACCAGAAACATCTTTCCATTCGATGCGGTCATATAAATGGTCATTTCCTATTGACACAGGAATCCGGTTGGTCTTTCCCGTGGCTGAAGAGAAATAGAACAGGTTTCCGGCTTTTTCAAAAACAATGGCCTCATTGAAACCTGATGGAAATTTTATGTCATAGTCCTTGAAATCGGTAACTTTTTCTGTTTTACCATTTTCAACCGAATAGCTATAAAGGTTCATGACCCTTTCGCGGTCGGAGAGGAAATAGATTTTGGAGCCGAGCCACATCGGGATTATATCCTGTGCTTTGTTGTTTGTAATGTTTACTGTCTTTCCCGATGCTGAATCAAAGATCCAGATATCATCCGCCATGCCGCCCTGGTAGTATTTCCAGGTCCGGAATTCCCTGAATACCCGGTTAAAGGCTAATTTCTTGCCATCCGGGGAATAGCTGTTAAATCCCCCCACGGAAAAAGGCAGTTCCTCCGATAGTCCTCCATTGGCAGGAACCCTGAACAGCTGGCCCTTGAAATCATTGAAGGATTGCTTTCTTGATCGATAAATGATGTATTTACCATCAGGAGTCCAGCCCATAACAATGTTATTTGGCCCCATCCTGTCACCAACATCATCCCGTGATAGAGTAGCCGTGAAGGTTAGTCTTACAGGGTCCCCACCTGAGGCCGGGATGGTAAAAACTTCAGTGTTGCCGTCATACTGGCCGGTAAAGGCAATGGTATTCCCGTCAGGCGAGAATCGTGCAAACAATTCATACCCAGGATGGGAGGTCAGTTGCCTGGCCTGACCGCCCTGGACGGCTACGGTGTACAGGTCACCTGCGTAAGTGAAAACAACCTGGTTTCCATTGGTGGCCGGAAACCTGAGTAGCCGTGTCTCTTCTTGACCGAAAGCCACTTGCGATAGCAGGGCAAAGGTGAAAACGAATAAATAATTCTTGATCATCTTGTAATATTTAGGATTTCAATAAATTGTAACCCATTAATGAGTCATTCCATTGTATGAATTCTGAAATTTAAAAGTAGGTAAACTCATGATTGCTGAGAAATGTCATGTTAATTGTTATATTTTTTTACTCAACCCATTGTCCAGCAGCTAAATAAATATGTTTTTCCTGATATAAATCATATGGGGAAATCCTATTATTTGGATCTTGGAAGTTAATTTTGCACCGATTCCACAAACAGCAAATAAAATGAACATTCAACGAATCGAACACATTGGAATAGCGGTCGCTAATCTTGAGGAGGCCATACGCTATTATGAGGATATACTGAACCTGTCGTGCTATGCGATTGAAGAAGTTCCGGACCAGAAGGTGAGAACCGCTTTTTTTATGGTAGGGGAAACTAAAATTGAGCTTTTGGAATCCACGGATCCGGAAGGACCGATTGGCAAATTCCTCGAGAAAAAAGGAGAAGGGATCCATCATCTGGCTTTTGCAGTAGACAATGTTGAAAGTGCACTTACGGAGGCCGGATCGAAAGGAATCAGACTTATTGACCAGCAACCGCGCAAAGGGGCTGAAGGATTAAAAATTGGTTTTTTACATCCGAAAAGCACCATTGGGGTTCTTACTGAATTTTGTTCCAAATAGATAAACGGAGATATTATGTCAAGCCAGGAGAAAATAAAAGAATTAATTGACAAGCGGGAGGAAGCCAAACTTGGCGGGGGGAAGAAAAGAATTGAAGCCCAGCATGCCAAAGGGAAAATGACAGCCCGGGAACGGATTGATATGCTGTTGGACGAGGGCAGTTTTGAAGAGTTCGACATGTTTGTGACGCATCGTTGCACGCATTTCGGTATGGATAATCAACTGGTTCTTTCCGACGGTGTGGTTACAGGACATGGCACAATCGATGGACGGGTCGTCTATGTTTTTGCGCAGGATTTCACGGTTTTTGGCGGAGCCCTGTCTGAAACCTTTGCTCTGAAAATCTGTAAGGTGATGGACCAGGCCATGAAGGTCGGTGCTCCGGTTATCGGAATCAATGACAGCGGTGGTGCCCGTATTCAGGAAGGGGTTAATTCACTGGCTGGATATGCCGAGATTTTTGAACGGAATATCCTGGCTTCCGGAGTAATTCCCCAGATCAGTGCCATTTTCGGTCCTTGCGCGGGTGGTGCCGTGTATTCACCGGCACTTACCGATGCCATAATCATGAGTGAGGAAAATTCCTATATGTTTGTTACGGGTCCGAAAGTGGCCAAGACTGTTACCGGTGAGGATATAACGGTTGAAAATCTGGGAGGTCCGATGGTACATGGCCGCAAATCGGGCGTGGCTCATTTTATTGCCCGCGATGAGGAGGAAGGGCTGCTTCTGATCAGGAAACTACTAAGCTATCTTCCAAGCAATAATCTTGAAGAAGCTCCCATGATTGAAAGTGGCGATCCGGCTGACCGGACATCCGACTTCCTGAATGATGTCATCCCCGAGAACTCCAATCAGCCTTATGATATTAAGGATGTAATCCATGATATTGTTGACGGTCATGAGTTTTTTGAAATGCATAGGAATTATGCACAGAACATTGTTGTTGGTTTTGCACGGCTGGGAGGCATTTCTGTTGGTATTGTCGCGAATCAGCCCAGCCATATGGCTGGCGTTCTTGATATCGATGCATCAAAGAAAGCTGCCCGTTTTGTAAGGCTGTGTGATTGTTTTAATGTTCCGATCCTGACCCTGGTTGATGTACCCGGCTTTTTGCCAGGCAGTGCCCAGGAGCATGGAGGGATTATCACAAACGGTGCCAAGTTGCTCTATGCCTACGGTGAGGCTACCGTGCCAAAAGTAACGGTTACCCTGAGAAAGTCTTACGGCGGAGCGCATGATGTTATGAGCTGTAAGCAGCTGCGTGGTGATATCAATTACGCTTGGCCAACTGCAGAAATTGCCGTTATGGGTGCTGCCGGAGCCATTGAAATCCTCGAGGGAAGAGCCATGCTGGAAATCAAGGACCTTGATGAACGGAAAACTTTTTTCCTTGAGAAGGAGAAGGAATATCGCGAGAAATTCGCAAACCCCTATGAAGCTGCGCGCTTTGGATATATCGACGACGTTATTGAGCCCCGGAATACGCGTTTCCGGATTATCAGGGCTTTCCAGACACTCTCGACCAAGAAGGATACCAATCCACCTAAGAAGCATGGAAATATTCCACTTTAAAATTTGAAAAATATGGAATTAGCTTTTGTTATCAGTCCGGCCGATATAAAGCTCGGATTTATCATTGCCCTGGTGGGCATCGGTGTGGTGTTTTCCGCATTACTTGCCCTGACTGTAGTTTTTAATCAGATTCCCAGGATACTGAAAATTCAGCTGAAAAGGAAGGTTCGCAGATCGGGAAAACCCTTGAGCGGAGAGGATTGCTGTCCGGATATCAGTGGAGATACCAATGCGGCGATTGCCCTGGCTCTGCATTTATATTTCAGCGAACAGCACGATAAAGAGTCCAATATTGTAACCATCGAAAAGGTATCTAAAAGATATTCTCCCTGGAGTTCCAAGATCTACGGACTCCGGAATTTGTAAGGTATGCGCATCGACTAAATATATTTACCCATGAAATCCTATAAATTTAGCATACAAGGCTCCCAGTACGAGGTTGAGATTATATCAGTTGAAGATAATCTCGCTAATATAACGGTTAACGGAACCAGTTATGAAATCGAAATTCAACGACAAGTGCCAGTAAACAAAACCCCGATTCTGATAAGAAATCCTGTAAAGGCTCCGGTGTTTCCCAAACAGTCTGGCGGAGGTGGTTTTTTAGCGGTGCGCACTCCTCTGCCCGGAAATGTTTTGAGTATCACTAAAAATAACGGGGACGTTGTGAAAAGAGGAGACCAGATACTTACTTATGAAGCAATGAAAATGGAGAATAAAATCCTGTCGGAAAAGGATGGAATTATCAGGAATATGAAAGTTTCGGCCGGGGACATCATTCTACAGGATCAGATTCTGTTTGAAATTGAATAAAGGGGAATGAAAAAAGCAATCACAGTATTCGGGGCTTTATTGATCCTGGCATCAATTTCATGGATCTTCCCTGTAAAGAACCCCGGAAATTCAAAAACAGCTGGTGTGGAACTGAATTCTGCCAGTAACCAGGTAGAGGGACAGTCGAATGGTGAAAATGAATCCACTGATTTTTCCAAAGCAGCAACTGGCGGAGTGAGAAAATTTTGGGAGGATAGCGGATTTCATAATGCTACACCAAAGCACCTTTTAATGATTCTCGCCGGCCTTGTTTTTTTGTATCTCTCAATCAGACATGGATTTGAGCCACTACTTCTGGTTCCAATCGGCATGGGGATACTCATCGGAAATGTACCATTTGCTTTGGATGCCGGCCTTGGCATAGGAATTTACGAAAAGGGGAGTGTATTGAACTACCTTTACTTTGGTGTTACTGCCGGAATCTATCCACCCTTGATTTTTCTGGGCCTGGGTGCCCTGACTGATTTTTCCTACCTGATTTCAAATCCCAAAACGCTTCTATTAGGAGCTGTGGCTCAACTGGGAATTTTTGTTGCCCTGTTGGGGGCATTATGGCTGGGATTTACACTACCTGAGGCAGCTTCAATCGGAATTATCGGAGGTGCTGATGGACCCACAGCAATTTTCACTGCCTCAAGACTTGCAAACGGAGTCAAGATATGGAACGGGATTACAAGTGCCAATCTTATCGGTCCTATTGCTATTGCGGCCTATTCATATATGGCATTGATTCCGATAATTCAACCTCCGGTGATGCGGCTCCTGACAACGAAGAAAGAACGGTTGATCCGCATGAAAGCACCGCGTCAGGTTTCAACAACGGAGAAAATTCTATTCCCGATTATTGGTCTTCTTTTAACCTGCTTTATTGCCCCAGGAGCCTTGCCGTTATTGGGAATGCTGTTTCTGGGAAATATCCTTCGGGAGAGTGGGGTTACCCGTCGTCTGGCTGAAACTGCCCGAAATTCACTGATCGATATTTGTACCATCCTCGTTGGATTAACCGTTGGTGCATCAACACAGGCCGATGTTTTTTTAACTCCAAAATCCCTTATGATTTTCGGTCTTGGTGCCTGTGCATTTGTTTTCTCAACGGCTGGCGGTGTACTTTTTGCAAAACTGATGAATCTCTTTTTGAAGCCTGAAAACCGGGTCAATCCACTCATTGGTTCTGCCGGTGTCTCTGCTGTACCAGCTGCCGCCCGGGTTTCCCAGGTTGAAGGCTTGCGGGCTGACCCAACCAATCACCTCCTTATGCATGCAATGGGCCCCAATGTAGCGGGCGTTATAGGCAGTGCTGTTGCGGCAGGGATTTTGCTTAGCTTTCTGGCCTAGGAACAGAAAACCGCAGATATTGTGAGATCCCCGCCACATCGGGGATTTCTGTTTCAAATCTTTATCTTTGTACCAGAACAGCCGGTACACAATTATGATAAAGAAGTTTGTTTTATTGATTGCCATGATCCCTGGCACTGCTTTGCTGTCTCAAAATATCGTGATCAATGAGGTAGCAGCCTCGGTGGTGAACTCAAATGTGGATGATTACGGGGAGTACGAAGACTGGATCGAGGTTTATAATTCATCAGCCAGGGATGTCGATCTGGCTGGCTGGTTCATTACGGATAATCTTAAAAAACCAAAAAAATTTAAGATCCCTTCAGGAAATCCAAGGCTT
The DNA here is from genome assembly GCA_001769295.1 of Bacteroidetes bacterium GWF2_49_14. Taxonomy (GTDB): domain Bacteria; phylum Bacteroidota; class Bacteroidia; order Bacteroidales; family UBA12481; genus UBA12481. Next base: position 7,523 of record MEOR01000081.1, read on the forward strand.
ACTACAATTCTCGCAGGTTCCTTTCTTCTTTTCTGGCCTGATAGGGATACGGTGCAAGGACCTAATCACCTGGGCTTTGCTTTAAACAGGGGAGGTGAGGAGCTTGCCCTTTACAGGCCTTCACCAACAGGCCTCATTCTGGTAGATTCGGTGAAATATGACAGTCTTCCCAGTGACCAGTCCTTCGGAAGATGCCCGGAACGCGATAATGTATGGATCATTCTCAAGCGGCCCACACCCGGTAAGGCTAATATCTGCTCACCGGTTCAGGAGAAAAGAAGGTTGAGGTTTCCGGTTCCGGAACCTCCGGGCTATGACTCGGAAGTCCCATGGACCTGGGGTGTGCCGGAATTTACAAGCATCGTGATCAAAGTGAATGAACTGATTTGCAACAATTCAAAAAGTTATGCAGATGAGCTCGGCGAGTACGATGACTGGGTAGAACTGTATAATCCCGGTTCATCCCCGGTCAATGTTGCCGGCTGGTATGTATCCGATACAACCCTTCCATCAACCTTTCACCGAATACCTACCTACGATCCGAACAAAACCATTGTACCGGCAGGAGGCTTCCTTGTTTTATGGGCTGACGGACAACCGATTCAGGGCCCTGCTCATTTGCCGTTTAAGTTTGATAAGGACGGTGAAGAATTTTACCTGGCAAAGATGGTCAATGGTCAGCTCCAGATCATGGATCAGGTAGTTTTTCCTAAAGCTAAAAACGATGTTCCTTATGGTAGGATACCCGATGGCACAGGGTCCTGGAAAGTGCTCTCGGATCCTACTCCCGGAACAGCGAACGTGCCTGCGAGGGTCTTATCAGGGTTTGTTGTAAATGAGATCATGGCTGTCTCCGGCCCGTCTGTTCTTGACGAATGGGGAGAAGAGACCGATTGGATCGAGTTTTATAATCCCTCCGGTTCCCCGGTCAATCTGGGCGGTCTTTACATTACCGACAGCACCGGAGATCTTCAAAAATCAAGAATTCCCACGCACATTCCTGACTCCACAACCATAGCATCGGGCGGATATCTGTTATTGTATGCAGACAATGCTACCTGGCAAGGTTGCAGACATCTTAACTTCAAATTGCCAGCTGGTGGGGAAAAGATAGTCCTGACGCAGGCTGACGGAGTTACACCCCTGACTGAGATCTCCTATTCTTACCAGGCCGGTGATGCTTCCTATGGCCGGTTTCCCAACGGAACTGAAAACTGGGTTTTTACCACGCCCTCACCTGGTCAGCCCAATACGTATTCCTTTAGTCCGGTTACCGGCATCTATATTAACGAGATTCTGGCAGACAATCTCACTACTTTCCCGGATAACCTTGGGGAAATTGAGGATTGGATTGAACTATACAACAGCAATGATTTTGCAGTTAACGTTGGAGGACTTTATCTCTCCGATTCCCTGGGGCATACACTCCAATTCAGGATACCCAATACATTTCCCGATTCAACCACGATACCACCCTTGTCTTTTATGGTTTTCTGGGCCGATAACGATCCCCGGCAAGGGGTGCGTCACCTGGACCTGAAGCTTTCTGGTTCCGGCGAATTTGTTTCCCTGTCGCAATTCAGAAGTGAAGCTACCATTCTTGACAGTTATAACTTTGGGCTACAAATTGAAAATATTGCGATTGGACGCTATCCCGATGGACAACCCGAATGGAGTGTTATGTCTGTCCCATCTCCGGGATCCGCGAACCAGAAATTAGATGTTACACGAACTACGGGGCTGTATATCAATGAAATAATGGCTCGAAGTACTAAGACTTACCCGGATGAAACCGGTGCGTTTTCTGACTGGATTGAGGTATATAATTCCAATGATTACGCGATTGATCTCGCTGGAAAATATCTGACCAATGTTTTGAATCAGCCCGCGTTAAGTCAGGTCCCCGCCAATTCTGCGGCTATGACAACCATACCCGGAAAAGGCTATCTGGTTTTCAGAGCAGATGAGCTGCCTGCCGCAGGCATCCTTCACCTGAAATTCAGTCTGAAGGGTTCAGGTGATCAGGTTGGCCTTTACGAAAATATTGGTGGGTATTACTATGTGATTGACAGTGTTACATATGGCATCCAGGATAGTGATATCAGTTTTGGGCGTTTAACTGACGGGGCATCCGGCTGGACTCTGTTTACCATACCAACGCCGAATTCAGCTAATGGAGTTGAGCCAAGCGCCATAAAAGGTTTATATATCAATGAGATAATGGCCAGAAATACAAAAACCATCCAGGATGACGGCGGCCGGTATGAAGATTGGATAGAGCTATACAACTCAACCAATCAAATGATTGATATTGGTGGACTCTATTTTAGCGATACGAAGGATGAACCCCTGAAAAGCATGATACCGATAAATAATCCTGCTAAAACCAGGATACCAGCCAAAAGTTATCTCCTGGTATGGCCGGATCTGCAAAGGACGGAGGGGGCCCTCCATCTGAATTTTGAACTCGCAGGTGCCGGGGAACCGCTCACTATTGTTCAATTGTTAAATGGGACAAACCATATCCTGGATTCAATCTCTTATCCGATACAAACGGCCGATATTTCGTATGGAAGACTTGGTGATGGAGCACCCTGGTGGGCATGGTTCAGAACCCCGACACCTGATGCAGCCAACAGCACTCAGACAGCTGATTTGCAATTAGTACCTGAAGGGGAATTAAAGGCTTATCCAAATCCATTTTCTGATGAACTGGCAATAGATTTTTTAAATGAGGAGCCTGGTTCGGTCAACATTCAAATAATAGCGCTCAGCGGGAAATTGATTGCACAAATTCTTGCGCCTGAAAGTTCAACTGGAAGAAGAATAATCTCCCTGACTCCTTTTGTTTCCCATTTGGGTCCGGGTTGTTATTTTATTAAAATTCAGACGAGCACCAAGGCTTACAATCAGAAATTGCTAAAGATTGAATAAAAAAAAGCCGACTGAAGCCGGCTTTTGTGAGGGAAGTACCATTAAACAGGATGTATGGCTTCAACCGGACATACATCAGCACATGCTCCGCAATCGGTGCATTCATCCGGATTAATCTTATAAATATCCCCTTCAGAAATTGCTTCAACCGGACATTCATCAATGCAGGTTCCGCATGCTGTGCAATCATCATTAATTTTGTAAGCCATTTTACTTGAGTTTTAATTTTGCCTCGCAAAGTTAAATGATTTTTCTTTTCAGGAACAATCGAACTATTTTTTTGTATTTTAAAGCACCAATTGAAACCGACTTAAGTAAAGATAAACCATGAGTTTTTTGCAATTTGATAAAACACAGCTGATTAACCTGGAATATAGTCTTTCCAAAGAAATTCTACTGGCTAATCCCTCAGGCGCGTATGCCAGCTCAACCATTATCGGTTGCAATACGAGGAAGTATCATGGTCTCCTGATCGCCCCGGTTACTGAGTTGGACGGTGGCAGGCATGTACTGCTGTCGTCATTGGATGAAACCATCATTCAGCATGATCAGGAGTTCAATCTGGGTATTCACCGATATCCCGGCCAGTATTATCCCAAAGGCCACAAATATGCAAGGTGGTTTGAAATGGACCCTGTTTGGAAGATGGTTTACCGGGTTGGTGGGGTAGTTCTGCACAAAGAAATTCTGTTGGATGAGAAAGACCCCAGATTATTGGTGAGGTATACCCTTCAGGAGGCTCACAGTGCAACGATCCTGCGCATAAAGCCGTTTCTTGCATTCCGCAGTATACATGATCTGAGTCATGCAAACATGGCAACAGACACTCGTACAACCCATTGCGCCAATGGTATCAGCATGCGGCTTTACGCCGGTTATCCGAAGTTGTTCCTCCAGACATCAAAGAAAACGGAGTTTGTTTCTGCACCTGACTGGTATCGTCAGATTGAGTATCTGAAAGAGCAGCGGCGGGGATATGATTATCAGGAAGACCTTTTTGTACCAGGTTTTTTTCAGACTGTAATTAAAACCGGAGAAAGTATTGTTCTTGCTGCAGGCCTGGAGGAACTTGCTCCGGCAGGACTGAAAAAAAGATTTGCAAGCCAGCTAGAGAAAATTCCGTTGAGAAAGACATTTGAAGAGGTACTGAAAAATACTGCCAGTTCCTTTATTATCGATATTGATGGGGAGAAGGAGATTGTTTCCGGATTCCATTGGTTCGGAGCCTGGGGAAGGAATTGTTGGATTGCGCTGCCGGGCCTGACAATTGCAGCGGGCAGGCCTGAATTATTTAGGGTTATCGCAGGATCCCTGGTCAAGAAACTGAAAACAGGTCTTTTCCCCAACCACTCACCGGACCGAAACCGGCCTGTTTATCGCGGCGTTGACGGTTCTCTGTGGATGATCTGGGCTTTCAATCAATATGCTAACGATCAAAATAATGCCTTGAAAGTCTGGGAAACGTTTGGTTCTGCCATCCGGGAGGTATTGAATGCTTACCGGGAAGGTATCAATCCGGGAATCCATATGCACGAAAATGGCTTGCTTAATGCGTTTCTTCCTCATCTTTCCCTTACCTGGATGAGTGCCTATACCGATGGAGAACCGGTTACGCAGCGCCCGGGATTTGCGGTTGAAGTGAATGCATTGTGGTATAATGCGGTCTGTTTTGCTGTAGATATGGCCAGGAAAGCTGGAGATGAGGGTTTCGTCGAGAAATGGAGTGACTTACCCGATTTGATCAGGGCAAGTTTTCAATGTACTTTCTGGGATCCTGATAGAAGGTATTTGGCTGATTATGTATTTAACGGAGAAAAGAACTGGGATGTCAGACCCAACCAGGTCCTTGCAGTTTCGATGCCTTTTTCACCGCTATCGGATGAACAAAAAAGATCAATACTGGAATGCGTCCAAAACGAGCTGCTAACTCCCAAAGGACTCCGGACACTGTCACCGAGACATGAGGATTTTAAGATTAGTTATGAGGGAGATCATACCAACCGTGATCTGGCTTATCATCAGGGTACCGTGAGACCTTGGTTGCTGGGCCATTTTGCAGAAGGCTGGCTGGGATTGTATGGCCGCAGCGGAAAACATTTTATCGAAGCACTGGTCAAAAATTTTGAGGAGGATATTTTTGAACATGGCCTGGGAACAATTTCAGAAGTATATGACGGGAATCTTCCTCACGCTCCCTGCGGGGCCATCTCATCGGCTGCAAGCGTTGCTGAGATTCTTAGAATTATGCACCTGTTGAAGAAAACATGAGAAATATGCGTGTACTGATGTTTGGATGGGAGTTTCCACCCCATATCAGCGGAGGTTTGGGAACGGCCTGCTACGGGCTCACCAGAGGTCTTGCCTTCAGGGATGTCGATGTTATCTTTGCGGTTCCTAAAGCATATGGCGACGAGGACCAGTCCAATGTCAGGCTTATTGGTGCTTCACAAGTACCGGTTAGAAAAAGATCCTTTGTTTTCAAAAATGACCTTGTTACCAACCATGAAAATTTTACAGAAGAGAGATCCAGAGAACTTGTTTATATTGAGATTGGATCCCGGTTGGTCCCCTATCTTTCCCCGGAAGAATTTGAACAATACATACGTGATCGGGTGATTGAGGAAGATTACTCCTGGTCCCGGCCCATCGATAGGGAAATTCCGGCGACTGCCACCCTGACCGACGTCATCGGTACCATTGATTTTACCGGTAAATATGGACCTGATCTGATGCAGGAGGTATCCAATTACGCACTGGTTGCTTCGGAAATAGCCCTGGAAAACGATTTTGATATCATTCACGCACATGATTGGTTAACCTATCCGGCAGGGATTGCGGCTAAAAAAAGTAGCGGAAAACCGCTTGTTGTCCATGTTCATGCCACTGAATTCGACCGGACAGGCGAAAACTACAACACCATCGTCTTTGATATTGAGAAAGCCGGAATGGAGGTTGCTGACCTGGTTATTACGGTCAGCAACCTTACAAGAAATATAGTCATCAAACGTTATGGCATCGATCCCAAAAAAGTGGTGACCGTTTATAATGCGGTTGAATCCGGCAATGAAAACCGGATTGACCAACCGGTAAAATCTGTCGAAGAAAAGGTGGTTACTTTCCTTGGCAGGATAACCTATCAAAAAGGCCCTGAGTATTTTATGGAGGCTGCCGCCAAGGTGTTAAAACATGCCGACAATGTAAGGTTTGTAATGGCCGGAAGCGGGGATTTGCTGAGAAAAATGATCCGTTATGCAGCCAGGCTGGGAATCACCGAGAAATTCCATTTTACCGATTTTTTAAAAGGACCCGAAGTGGACCTTATGTTTTCCCTTAGCGATGTTTATGTTATGCCATCTGTTTCGGAGCCATTTGGAATTAGCCCGCTTGAAGCAATGCGATCCAATGTACCGGTTATTATATCCAAGCAATCCGGCGTTTCTGAGGTTCTGAAACATGCCATTAAGATTGATTTCTGGGATGTTGACGCGATGGCAGATGCCATCTACGGATTAGTAACCTATGAATCACTTCCAACCATGTTCCGCCAGTTTGGCAAGGAAGAGGTTGAAAACATGAAATGGGAGAATGCAGCCCTTCAGATCAAGAATTGCTATATAAAATTATTGTATCCAAGTAGTTAGCCATTATGAGAAATATTTGCTTTTACTTCCAGGTTCACCAGCCCTTTCGCCTGAAACGTTACCGGTTTTTTGATTTGGGGAACGATCATTATTATTATGATGATTACCTTAATAAACACATTCTCAAAAAGGTTGCCAACCGATGCTACCTGCCGACCAACGAGTTACTTTATAATTTAATTAAAGAGAATGGAAACCAGTTTAAAGTTGCTTTCTCCTTAACCGGCGTTTTCCTGGAGCAACTCGAGCTATATGCACCAGAGGTCATTAAAAGTTTCAGGAAACTGGCTGATACCGGCTGTGTCGAGTTTCTGTCGGAAACCTATTCCCATTCACTGGCCTCCCAGGCAGACCCGGATGAGTTTATTGATCAGGTTAACCAACACCGAAAAAAAATAGAGGATCTTTTCCGAGTCACTCCTAAAGTTTTCCGGAATACCGAATTGGTCTATTCCGATGCAGTTGGAGAGCAGGTATCGAAAATGGGATTTACCTCCATGCTCGCGGAAGGTGCAAAGCATGTACTGGGATGGAAAAGCCCCAATTTTCTTTATTATAATGTGTTGAATCCCCGGTTGAAAGTTCTTTTGCGGAATTATAAGCTAAGTGATGACATTGCCTTCAGGTTCTCAAACCGATCCTGGTCGGAATGGCCGCTTAAAGCGGATAAGTATATTCAATGGATAAAGGCTCTGCCTAAGGAAGAAGAGTTTGTCAACCTTTTCATGGACTATGAGACGTTTGGAGAGCACCAACCGCTGGAATCAGGTATTCATATGTTTTTGGAGAATCTGGTCAGGATGGTTATTTCGGATCCCGAACTTGGTTTCACAACCCCTTCTGAATTGACAGAAAGGTATCAGCCTGTCGCGCCTTTATCCGTTCCATACCCAAGCTCCTGGGCTGATGAAGAGCGGGATTTATCGGCATGGCTGGGTAATGAGATGCAGAAAGAAGCATTCGGCCGGCTTAATTCCCTGCGTAACCTGGTTATCCTTGCAGGGGACAAAGACCTGACCAAAGATTATGATTACCTGCAGGCCAGCGATCATTTCTATTACATGTCGACCAAGTTTTTTGCCGATCAGTCCGTTCATAACTATTTCAATCCTTACAATAGCCCATACGATGCTTTCATAAATTACATGAACGTTTTATCAGACTTTATAATTCGTCTCGAGAAGAAAACCAAGCGGATCCGCTTTCACGGAATTCCGCTTGAAGAGTTATCGGGACAAGCCCTTGAACAGGCAATTCTATCCTATGAAGGAACCCTCAAGGAATTAAGAAAACGCAGGAATTTAATGACAAAATCAAAAGATACCAGTACCCCGGCCAAAACCAATCCTACCAAAGATTTCCCTCCGGAAACCGCAAAGGTCAAAAAGAAAAAAAATTAGTTACTTCGCCTTCATTTTAAAATATGGGTATGTTGGATAACGGACAGGGGATCATTCCGCAGGTTGTATTTGAGGTAAGTTGGGAAGTTTGTAATAAAGTTGGTGGAATTCATACAGTTCTTGCTTCCAAGTGTGAAGCAGCTATGGCATCGTTCGGGGACCAATATATCTTTATCGGTCCCGATATTTGGAGAGAGGAACATGATAATCCTGAGTTTAATGAGGACACCGGTCTATTTCTGGGTTGGAAGGAGCACGCCCGGGGACTGGGCTTAAATTTCAGAACCGGAACCTGGAACATACCGGGTTCACCCCAGACGATCATTATTGACTTTACCCCACTGATTCCGAGGAAAGATGAGTTTTTCAGCAAAGCCTGGGAAGATTATAAACTCGATTCAATCAGTGGCGATTGGGACTATGTTGAAGCCTCCCTGTTTGGTTTTGCTGCAGGGATGTTGATAAAGAGTTATACAGAATACTACCATATTCACGAGGTGGTTGCACAATTTCATGAATGGATGAGTGCAGCGGGTTTGCTTTTCATTGAAAAAGAGGCCCCGTACATCGCTACCGTTTTCACCACGCACGCAACCACTATCGGAAGGTCCATTGCTGGAAACGGACTTCCGCTGTATGAAACCCTTACCCAATATTCCGGTGATGAAATGGCAGGCAGGCTGAATGTAAGGGCGAAGCACTCATTGGAACAGATCGCTGCCGTTGTTGCAGACCAGTTTACCACCGTTAGTAACATCACCGCTGAAGAGTGTACTATACTTCTGGGAAAAACTCCTGATCAGATAACCCCGAATGGTTTTAATTCTGAAATTGTTCCAAATGCTTCAGTCCTTAAAAATCAGCGAATCGAATCCCGGGAAAAAATCCGGAATGTTGCCGAAGCGGTTTTTGGATCAAATGTCCCGGATGACGTACTCATTATTGGGACAAGCGGCAGGTACGAGTTTCGCAATAAAGGAATAGATATTTTTATCCGTGCACTGGCAAAGCTTGATAAGGAGAATCCGCAGGGTAAGGCTGTTTTGGCGCTGATCCTTGTACCTGCGAATAACTATGGCCCCAGAAGCCGGGTTGTCCAGAGATTGGCCGGTGAGAACCCCGAAATGTCTGGATCCGTTCACCTTACACATAACCTTCACGATGCCGGTTTCGATCCCGTTCTCCGGCTCCTGGAGGAAGTGAACCTCGACAATAATGAAAAGAGACGGGTTAAAGTGCTCTTTATCCCTTGTTACCTCAATGGAACCGACGGCCTGATAGATCTTACCTATTATCAGGTTCTTATGGGTCTTGATTATACCCTTTTCCCATCGTATTATGAACCCTGGGGGTATACACCTCAGGAAAGTCTTGCTTTTGGCGTCCCAACCCTGACAACTGATTTATCGGGATTTGGCAGGTGGATGGCTCCTGTTACCGGTGATACCAAAAATGCGGCGTTGAATATTGCCCCGCGGATGAATAAATCCGATGATCAATTGATCGCATGGATTAGCACTAACCTCAACGATTTTTCCAATTATTCAGATAAAGAGCTTCTCCAGGCCAGGGAGAAAGCAATTGAGCTATCACAAAAGACACTCTGGAAAGATTTTTTCACTTATTACCTTCTGGCTTACCAAACCGCGCTGGATGCAGTGAGTCTGGTTGACAGGCCTATGCCGGATCGTGTTGACGGTTCAGCCGAAGATGGGAGAATGAAGCTGGCCAGATCCAGCGATCCGATATGGAAAAGAGTTTTAGTGGAATCTGAATTTCCCCAGGACCTGAAGGGGCTGGAAGATATCTCCAAGAATCTTTGGTGGACCTGGAATTATGAAGCTGAAAACCTGTTTCAATCCATTGACCCGATTCTTTGGGAGCAGGTGGAATACAATCCTATTGCACTAATCAGGCAGATACCCCTCGGAAGGTTAATGGAACTTGAGACCGATGTTAGCTTCAATGAATCCTACCGGAGAGTTTATGAAAAGTTTAAAAAATACATGGGGCGTACCAATCCCGCCCCAGGCCCCTCAATTGCTTATTTCAGCATGGAGTTTGGTTTTCATTCCAGCCTGAAAATCTATTCCGGAGGACTTGGTATTCTCGCAGGGGACTATTTAAAAGAAGCCAGTGACCGGAATGTTCCTTTGATTGGTGTGGGTCTTTTATACCGATACGGATATTTCAGGCAGGTTCTTACAATCACTGGAGAGCAGATTGCAGAAGATATTCAGGAACAGTTTTCCGACCTTCCGGTTCAACCTGTGTATGATGAGGAGGGACAATGGGTGGATACCCAGATCGCAATGCCAGGGAGAATGCTTCATATTCGCCTTTGGAAAGCGATGATTGGCAAGATTCCTCTGTATCTGATGGATACAGATTACGATGCCAACCAGCCCAATGACAGGTCCATAACCTACCATCTCTATGGTGGGGATGAAGAAAACCGGCTGAAGCAGGAGATGGTCCTCGGAACCGGCGGTATCCGTATGCTTGGGCGGTTAGGACTTTCACCTGATGTATATCATTGTAATGAAGGACATGCAGCTTTTATCGGACTTGAGAGAATAAGAAGGCTGATGGAGTATAAAAGGTTTACTTTCGATGAGTCCGTAGAGGTCGTTCGGTCTTCGACCCTTTTTACCACGCATACACCGGTACCTGCGGGGCATGATACCTTCACCGAGAATCTGATCAGGACTTACATGGGGCATTACCCTGAAAGGATGAATATTTCATGGAACGACTTTATTAACCTGGGGAAAATCGATACAGGAAACACGAACGAGCGGTTTTCCATGTCGCACCTTGCAAGCCGGCTGTCCCAGGAGATCAATGCGGTTAGCAATCTTCACGGGCAGGTTACCCGAAAAATGTTCTCGGAGCTATGGAGGGGATATTATCCGGATGAACTTCATATCGGGTACGTAACCAACGGAGTGCATTATCAGACCTGGGCTGCTGAGATATGGCAGAAATTGCATATCAGGGTATTTGGCGAGGAATTTCTTGAGCATCAGGCAACCAAAACCTACTGGGAGAACATACATTCGGTTTCCGACAATGAAATATGGGACATCAGACAGACTCTTCGCAACACGCTTATAGATTACATCCGGCATCGGCTGGAAAAGGTATCCATACGGCGGCATGAACCGCCGAAACAGATCCTGGAGATTAATCAGCGCCTGAATAGTAAGACCCTGACCATCGGATTTGCGCGCCGGTTTGCAACCTATAAACGTGCTCATCTCATATTCAGGGACCTGGACCGGCTTAGCAAAATTGTAAACCATCCGGACAAGCCTGTTCAGTTTATCTTTGCCGGTAAAGCTCACCCACGTGATAAGGCAGGACAGGACCTGATTAAATTCATCGTAGAGATCTCGAGGAGGCCTGAATTTATGGGGCGTATCGTTTTTCTTGAAAACTATGATATGTCCGTTGCACGCAAAATGGTTCAGGGGGTTGATATCTGGCTCAATACTCCAACCCGGCCCCTCGAGGCTTCTGGTACCAGCGGCATGAAAGCCGCAATGAACGGCGTGATGAATTTCAGTGTACTCGATGGATGGTGGTGTGAAGGCTGGAGACAAAATGCAGGTTGGGCCTTGCCGCAGGAAAGGGTATATGATGATCAGAATTTCCAGGACGAACTGGATGCTGCCCTGATATACAATAAACTGGAAGAGGAAATTATTCCGCTCTTTTATAGGAAAAATGCTGAGGGTGTTTCCGAAGAATGGATACACCACATAAAAAACACTATTGCAGAGATCGCTCCGAGTTTTACAACGCGCAGAATGATTGATGATTACAATAGTCGATATTATAACATTCTCGGCAGGCGCTCAAGCGATATGAGAGCGAATAATTATCATCTTGCCCGTGAAATTACCCGCTGGAAGAAAAAGATAATCAACGCCTGGGACTCTATTGAGGTTATTGAAGTTAACTATACTAAAGACCTCTCAAAACCATTGAGGATGGGTGAGGAATATACAGCGGAGGTTGTTCTGAAATTAAACGGATTAACACCTGATGACATTGGGGTAGAATTGGTTGTTGTTTCCCAGCTTGCTAATAACAGGCAGGAATTCGTATTTAACGAAGATTTTAATCTGGTTGAACCACTCAACGGCTACACCAGGTACCGTATTGGCACCATACCCACTCAACCCGGCGTTTTTAATTATGGAATCAGGGTTTATCCTAAAAGCAGTTTATTACCAAATCGTCAGGACTTCAGTTATATACGGTGGATTTAGACGTTCGTTCCTAGTCTGGAAAAAAGCATTCAGCAATTGCGTATCCGGCTGAATCGAATGATACGGTAACTCCGGATGTAATGACCTGAGATGCCAGGAGGTTAAGCCGTTTATCAATGGCAGGTTTCAGAAAGCTGAATTCGAACCTGTTTTGTGAGGTTAAGCCCAACAGTTGAATTGCATGTAAGGGTATCCTGACTTTAACCTGATCAATTCCGGAATCAAACGCGGCAACAATCATCCATATTCGCAAACCTAAGGTGAGCCTGTCCTTATCCCTGGCCTCAGGGGTAACCGGGGCATATCTCAAGAAAGCATAAATTTTATCGATTTCAGGATTGTCTTCATTTGCCCACATCAGGTCATAGAAAGCCCCGTTGGTGACGACCTGATTATCAGACCACGCCAGTAATTCCTGATATTGCTGCCGCAAACGAATAGCAGAATTACCAGCGGATGTCTCTTCCTTCCGGAGATTTTGAAACCATTCTCTAACTGCAGGTATTGATGTGTAATCAAATATGCTGGTTCGTCCATCATCACCGCTGAATCCGCTGGCTCCTTCCGCTTTTTCACCCAACTCCTGTCCGGCATATATAAGGACAGGTCCTGTATTCATCAAGGACGCAACAGCCAGGGCCGGCAATCCCTTCCATGGATCGCCCGCAAAGAAACGCGAGGCAATTCGCTGTTCATCGTGATTTTCTAGAAAGCGCAGCATTTGGGCATCCATGCCCTCAAGATTTTTCCAAACTTTGCTTATATTCAGTGTTGTTGCGTTGTCAGTTATCACTGTCCTAAGGGTATTGTAAAGCCCTTCCTTGTCATACAAATAATCAAATCCACCCACTTCGAGATAATCACGGTAACGGTGCGGCTCATAGATTTCGGCAATGAAGATCAGATCAGGGTAAATATTTTTGATCCGGCTGATGGCGTATCCCCAAAAGGAAACCGGAACCATACCGGCCATGTCGCACCGGAATCCATCGACACCCTTTGAGGCCCAGAACAGTAAAATATCGGTCATTTTTATCCAGGTGTCAGGAACCGGGTCAAAATGCGAGGTTCCCGAGACATAATTAACTCCGTAATTGAGCTTAACTGTTTCATACCAATCATCCCTACCAGGGGAGGGATTGAAAACATCGTTTCCCGTTGCTTTCGCCGGGTTTTCGTAAAAAGTACCGAGCTTCAATGGTTGCCCCGGCAAATAGTAAAAGTTATTGTTCGGATGGAAACTGGTATCGCGGTTGTCAAGTTCTCCTAAATCCTTGAGATTATTTGGTTTCAATCCGGAATGATAGTCCCTTGAAACATGATTGGGTACAAAATCGATCAGGACTTTCAACGCAAGATGATGGATTCTGTCCAGTAAGGCAGTAAACTCCTGCATCCGGTCCGGCACGAAAGTGGCCAGATCAGGGTCCAGATCGTAGTAATCCCTGATGGCATAAGGGGAGCCTGCTTTTCCTTTGAGAATATCCGGATGGCTGGCGGTAAGACCAAACTGGCTGTAATCTGTTGATGTTGAATGTCTGATGATACCGGCCAGCCAAATGTGTGTCATCCCGAAGTCCCGCAATTCAGATAACAGATATTCGTTTAAATCCTCAAACTTGCCCGTTCCGTTTTGCTCAAGAGTTCCATTGTAAACCGGTACTGCACAGGTGTTCGTAAAGGTCCTCGGCAGCAGCTGATAAATCCTGATTTTTTGATTCACGTTTGAGATAGAGTGTTGTTCAACGGACCCGTTTAGGTGGGATTGTTTTAAAAACGAGGCCTACCCGGCTGGGTAGATAGAGGAGAATCTGATAATCCGAGCCCAGTTTCCCCAATGGTTGGGCATCGTAGGTGACAGTATCATCGATTCTGCCGAAACCTCCAAATTGCTGGCTGTCGGAATTCAGGATAATCTCATACTCTGCAGGTTTAACGCCAATTCCGTAGCCGGTAAATGATGTAGAAGGGTTAAAGTTGAGAACAAATATCAGATTGCCGCGCTCAAATGCCACGACCTGGTCTTTTTCCTGGATCAGAATAGTACGGATCGGATTTGTCTGGGGAACTGTCTGGATCAGGCCAATTAATTGCCTGTCAAATTCATTCAGGCCCATATACCTGAGGTTCGGGTTGTCGGCAAGATTCCACTGTCTGCGGGCATACTGGTATGACCAATCATTTCCCGGCCGGGGAAAGTCGATCCATTCCGGGTGACCAAATTCGTTGCCCATGAAGTTCAGGTACCCGCCTCCGTGGGTGGAAACAGTAATCAGTCTGATCATTTTATGCAGGGCGATTGCACGGTCAATGATCAGGCTTGGTGTAGTCCTGGCCATATGGGTGTACATTTCCTTATCGGCCAATCGGAAAATTACGGTTTTATCTCCAACGAGAGCCTGATCATGGGATTCCACATAGGAGATGGTCTTCTCATCAGCCCTTCGGTTGGTCAGTTCCCAAAGAATCTGACCCACATTCCAGCTTTCATCAGGTGTCTCCTTCAACAGGCGGATCCAGAAATCAGGAATCCCCATTGCCAGGCGGTAATCAAAACCGAGTCCCCCTTCGCCCACTGGTGCTGCCAGTCCTGGCAGACCACTCATATCCTCAGCAATGGTAATGGCCTCCGGCTTGATTTCATGAATCAGGAAGTTTGCTAAACCCAGGTAGACCAGTGCATCTTCATCGATGCCCGCGTCAAAATAAGCATCATAATTGGTAAAAGCCTTTCCCAATCCGTGGTCAAAATAGAGCATGCTGGTAACCCCGTCGAATCTGAATCCATCAAAATCAAACTCTTCTATCCAATATTTACAATTGGACAGGAGAAAATGGAGCGTTTCGTTTTTACCATAATCAAAGCATAGTGAGTCCCATGCCGGGTGCTCCCTCCGATGGTCGGTATGAAACAGCATTCCGGGGCTTCCGTCGTATAATCCGGGCCCTTCCAAAGTGTTTTTTACCGCATGTGAATGCACAATGTCCATAATCACCTTCATTCCACTGTCGTGTGCGGTTGAGATCAGGTCCCTGAGGTCGTCAGGCGTTCCGAAACGGCTTGAGACGGCAAAGAAATTTGAAACATGATATCCGAAGGATCCATAATAGGGGTGTTCCTGAATAGCCATGAGTTGCAGGGTATTATAACCCAGCCTGACAATCCGCGGCAATACAACCTTTCGAAACGAATTGAATGAGTTTACCATTCCTTTTTCTGCTGACATCCCGACATGTGCTTCATATACCAGCAGCGGCTTTTCGGGTTCCCCTTCAGGACCGGTTTTAAGCGGACTTACATGTTTAATCCCTGAAGGAACATCCCAAACCTGAGCGTTAAAAACTTTATTGGTCTCGTCCTGCACAACCCGGTTGGCATACAAAGGCAAACGATAATCTCCGCCACCAGGCCAGGATATCCAGAGTTTATATTCATCCAGATGTTTAATCTGACTATCGGTCAGATTCAGTATCCACTCCCCATTCATGGATGCATTAAAGCGGTATTCTTCAGTTTGTTCCCAATTGTTAAAGGTTCCGCTTAGCCAGATTCCAATGGCATTGGGAGCCCATTCCCTCAATATCCATCCTTTATCTGTCCGGTGGAGACCAAAATAGTGATGGCCGTTTGCAAAAGAAGCCAGGGAATTAGTGCCGCCGCTGAGTTCAAGTAGTTTAGCTTTAATCTTACTGATCCTTTCCCTGATCTTTTCTTCGTAAGCTCCCAGATAAGGATCACGGATTACAATCGCAGGCCTCTCCATTTTACTTGATCTGTTTTAATACCTCTAAAAGAAGATCCCAGAATCTGGTAACTGAAGCGACATGAAGCCGTTCATCCGGTGAATGAGCCCCTTTGATGGTTGGCCCGAAAGAAACCATGTCGAGGTTCGGATATTTTTCAAGGAACAGGCCGCACTCCAATCCTGCATGTATAGCCTTGACTTTCGGATCTTCCCCAAATAGTTTTGCATAAGAGTCTCTTGTAATCTGCAGAATCGGAGAATCAGGGTTTGGATTCCAGCCCGGGTACCCGGTTGATTTTTCTGTTTCAGCGCCAGCCAGAAGAAAGACGCTTTCCACCATCTGTGAAATATCCTGCTTTGCCGAAGTCACCGAGCTCCTTTGGCTGGTAGTGACTTTTATGCGGCCATTCACCAGTTTAACAGCTGCCAGGTTCGTAGAAGTTTCAACCAGACCCGGGATGGCCTGGCTCCAGGAAATAACCCCGTGCGGGCATGCATACAGCGCATTCAGCAAGTTGAAACGGCAATCTTCGTCAATCGTCCATGCAGGAATAGCGGTGTCCACGATGGAAAGAGTCAGATCAGGTTCGGTCCGGGAGAATTCACTACTCACCAATGCACCAAAGTCGGTAAAATTCTTGATTAACAACTCTTTGTTAACCATAGGAACCGCAATGCGCGCAAAAGCCTCCCGGGCCAAGGCATTCCTGAGGTTGCCTCCATTAATTTCATGAATCCTGATATCCAGATCGTCGCAAAACTCCCAGAGAAAACGATTCAGAATTTTGTTTGCATTACCAAGCCCCTTATGTATATCATCTCCGGAATGTCCGCCCTTTAGCCCTTTTACCATTAGTTCAATCCCCGTAAAATCGTCTGGAACAGGCTCCTTCTGAAAGTCGAACCATGCTGTGAAATCTATTCCGCCCGCGCATCCGATGAACAGTTCACCTTCATCTTCTGAATCAAGGTTAATCAAAACCGAACTTTCAAGAAATCCTTCTTTCAGGCCAAAAGCTCCGGTTAATCCGGTTTCTTCCGCCACGGTAAAGAGGCATTCAAGAGGACCATGCGGTATTGAATCCGACTTTAAAATAGCCGTCTGGGCAGCAACCCCGATTCCATCATCGGCGCCAAGGGTGGTTCCCCGGGTTTTAATCCATTCACCATCGATGATAGCCTCAATCGGATCGGTTAAAAAATTGAATTCTAAGTCTGAATTCTTTTCACACACCATATCCAGATGGCTTTGCAGGCATACTGCCGGTCTGTTCTCATACCCCGGAAAAGCGGGTTTCCGTATGAGGAGATTCCCTGCTTCATCAACCCAATGCTTGAGATTACACTGTTCAGCTAAGTTGATCAGATAATTACGAATTTTTTCCTCGTGGTCGCTGGGCCGCGGAATCCGGAGGATGTCATTGAAACTCAGCCAGAGTAATTTTGGCTCAAGCTCTGGTATTTCGGGCATGATACGTCGTTTTCTCAAAAATACTTTTAAAACTCCGTTTTCCGGCATTTTTATCAAAAAGTTACCAGATTCCGGAAGGGGGAGGCATTATGATATCCAATTTGTGGTATCTTTCTATCCAATGGAAGAAATGGCCAATGCTTATGATTATGATAACTGATTTACGCAAAGGCAGATGGCTGCTGATGTTGGCCGTTTTTATGACACTTCTGACCGCCTGCAAAAAGGAGGAGCAGATTGTTATTTCTGGCCGGATCGCAGACCCAAATATGGGAATCCCTGTTGCCGGAGTTCGTGTTGAAATCTGGACACAGCACATTGAATCCGGTATTTTTGTGGCAAACTTTACATTAGATGGTTCCATACTGACCGGTACCGATGGAAGATTTTCCTTTAGCCTTGGTTCAAAGAGTTATACAGATATCAAGCTCATCTTTTCACGAGAGGGATATTTTGGCTGGGAATCTCCGCTAAACATGGAATCGGTTAAGAAAAATCACGGGATTGATGCTGATTTTGAAATGATTCCCAAAGCAACAATTGAAATTCATGTACTAAATTCTGAGCCATTTGATAATAAGGATTATTTTGAGTTTAGAATTCTCAATGCATTTACTACATGCGAAGAGTGTTGCAAAGGAGAGAAATATCAATTCTTTGGGGAGCCAATCGATCAAGTATTAACCTGTATATCAGCGGGTCATCAGGATCTGATAATTCAGGGGCTGAAAAGGAAGAATGGGGAAGAGATTGTTATCAACCAGTCAATTTTTTTAAAGGAGTTCGAAACGACCGTCATACATCTAAACTATTAATCATGAACCAGGGCCGCTTTGATAAAGTATCTATAATTACGGTAAATTTCAACCAGACTGAGGTTACCTGTGCCCTTCTGGAATCCTTGCGGCATCTGACCTATCCCAATTTCGAGGTTCTTATTATTGACAATGGATCCGTAAAAGATGATCCCGCGCCTATTACTGCCAGATTTCCCGAGTTTAAACTGATAAGATCGCCTGAAAATCTTGGGTTTGCAGGAGGGAATAATCTCGGGATAAAATCAGCTCTGGGTGATTATTTTCTATTTCTAAATAATGATACGGAAGTGGATCCTGGTTTTCTGGAACCCTTAGTCGCCAAGCTGGAATCAGATAGGAACATCGGTATGGTGAGCCCCAAAATCAGGTTTCATCATACACCGGATACTATTCAGTATGCCGGCTATACTCCGCTCAGCAATATTACCTTGCGGCAGCGGCTCATAGGATACCGGGAAAAAGATACCGGCCAGTATAATCAATCGTGCGAGACCTTTTCTATACATGGCGCTGCCATGATGGTTCCCCGCCGGGTTGTAAACGAAGTTGGAATTATGGCCGAAATGTTCTTTTTATATTACGAAGAACACGATTGGGCTATGCGGGTGAAAAAGGCTGGTTATACCATTCATTACGTGCCAGAATCACTTGTTCTCCATAAAGAGTCCATTTCCACCGGGAAGGAGAGTCCGCTTAAAACCTACTATATCAGCCGAAACCGTTTCCTATTTGCCCGAAGAAACCTTACCGGACTGAGCCGAATGGCCTCACTTACCTATTTATCCTTGATCGCTTTCCCCAAAGCTTTGATAACCTACCTTTTGAAGAGACGATTCGATCTTGCCTGTTCAGTCTGGAGAGCCTACTTATGGAACTTTACTCACCTTTCATATAATCGCAATAAACAGTCGATGGATTAATTTAAATCCTGCCATTATGAGTTTGCTACACGTCATTTTTAACATTTTTGAGATTATTCTGTTTGTCTATCTGGGCTTTGCGGCAGTATATATCCTTTTCTTTTCGCTTGCCGGATTAATGCCTTATCGTCCGAAAAGTGCAGATCAGCAATTTAACCGGAAAATAGCTGTCCTTATTCCCGGTTACAAAGAAGACCTGGTAATCCTTGATGCTGCCTCCCAGGCGCTCAATCAATTCTATCCTCCTGATAACTATGATGTTGTTGTTGTTGCTGACTCCTTCCAGCCAGCCACCCTTATTGAGTTGTCGAAGCTTCCCGTTAAGGTGATTGAGGTTTCTTTTGAGAAAAGCACCAAGTCAAAGGCGCTGAATGCAGCCATGGAGGTTATCGGAGATGATTATGAGATTGCGGTTATTCTGGATGCTGACAACATAATGGCTCCTGATTTTCTCGACCGGGTAAATCGCTCGGTTGGGAGCGGATTTCTGGCCGTACAAGGGCACAGGGTAGCTAAAAATATGAATACCACGATGGCCTTGCTGGATTCCGTAAGTGAGGAGATCAATAACCATGTTTTTCGCAAGGGACATCGTGCAGTTGGTTTGTCATCGGCATTAATCGGGTCAGGCATGGCCTTCCGGTATGATTTTTTTAAAAGACGGATGGCTGCCATAAAGGCAATAGGAGGATTTGACAAAGAGCTGGAGCTTACTATGCTGAGAGACCGGATCAGAATAGAGTACCTGGAAAATGCCTATGTTTTCGATGAAAAGGTTCAGAAACAGGCGGTTTTTGAAAATCAAAGGCGAAGATGGCTGTCAGCCCAGTTTGTTTATTTTCAGAGATTTGCCTGGGATGGAATCGTACAGTTCATCGCCCGGTTTAATATCGATTATTTAGACAAGGTATACCAGATGATACAGCCACCAAGGATATTGTTACTTGGAATCCTTACCCTGATTACACTGATCGTTGGCTTCTTTTCCCTGGTGAATTACCTGCCAACCTGGGAGTTTCTTGCGGTGGATTTTATGATGTGGTTTACCATATGGTCTTTTACTGTTATTGCCATGGGATGTGCAGTACCCCGCAAGTTTTATACTAAGAGAACTTTTGTGGCTGTTTTGTCTCTGCCATGGGGTTTCTGGCTGATGATAAGATCCTTGGTTAAAACAAAGGGAGCGAATAAGAGCTTTATCCATACCCAGCATGGTGTTCCTGACAATAAAGAATGAAACCTATCTAAAATGAGCCTATATGCGAATTGCAATTGAAGCACAGCGTCTGTTCCGAACCCGCAAACACGGGATGGACATGGTGGTACTGGAACTTATTAAAAACCTACAGAAGATTGATAAAGAGAACGAGTACTTTATTATGGTCAAGCCAGATGTTGACAAATGCATAACCGAAACCCCAAATTTCAGGATTATAGAGGTGGGCGGAGGTCCCTATCCTGTTTGGGAACAGTTAAGACTTCCTGCAGCGGTTCGAAAACTTAAATGCGACCTTTTGCATTGCACCAGTAATACCGCTCCGGAAATGCCGGGCCTTCCACTGGTCCTTACCCTTCATGATATCATTTATATGGAAGGGAGCTGGCTCTCCTTATTGAAAGGAAAAGGTACATCCTATCAGCGGTTCGGAAATATCTACAGGAGGCACAATGTACCAATCGCCATAAAAAAAAGTGCATGTGTTATTACTGTGAGCGAATTTGAGCGTGAACGGATTGCCGACTTTTTCAGGATGAGCCCTCAGACACTTCGGGCTGTTTACAACGGAGTCGGGGAGCATTTCAAGGTTATATCGGATCCAATTGAAATAGATGGGTATCGCAAAAAATTCAACCTTCCGGAACATTATGTTTTTTTTCTGGGAAACACGGTCCAAAAGAAAAACACACCGGGCACACTCAAGGCATTTGCACTGTTTCGTGAAAAAATTGGACAGGACATTCCGTTGGTTATGCTTGATTTTGACCGCACCGACCTTCTCACAATCCTGGAGGAGATCGGTGAACCTGGCTTGATTGATCATATTTTTCTGACAGGGTATGTCAGCAATAATGAACTACCGGGCATTTACAGCCTGGCAGATATGTTTTTATATCCTTCATTCAGGGAGAGTTTTGGGATTCCGATACTCGAGGCGCAAAAATGCGGCACCCCGGTTATCACATCAAATACATCATCAATGCCGGAGATCGCAGGTGACGGCGCCTTGATTATCGATCCCTTTAAACCGGAAGAAATTTGTGACGCCATGCTGAAAATTCAATCTGATCCGAATCTCAGACAGGATCTGATCACCAAAGGCCTGGTAAATTCTGATAAGTTCTCCTGGAGGGCAATGGCAGAATCGGTTTTATCAATATATAAGGAAGTGGGTAAGCATTA
Organism: Bacteroidetes bacterium GWF2_49_14; assembly: GCA_001769295.1. Classification (GTDB taxonomy): domain Bacteria; phylum Bacteroidota; class Bacteroidia; order Bacteroidales; family UBA12481; genus UBA12481. Next base: position 29,131 of record MEOR01000081.1, read on the forward strand.
TAAATACTAAGGGACCAATGAAAAACAGGGATATCATAGTTATTGGAATTCAGCCCTGGGATATCGAAATCGGCAGCAACTGCAAAAACATCGCAGAAGTCATGTCGGCCGATAACCGGGTCCTTTATGTGAATTCTCCTCTTGACCGAAAATCCAGATTTTCCGAGCGAAAAACTGAAAAAGTTAAAAGAAGACTCCGGGTATTACGGGGTAAGGACAACCCGCTGGAACAGATCAAACCCGGGCTTTGGATCCTGAATCCTAAGACCATGCTGGAATCCATCAATATGCTGCCCGATGGAAGACTTTTCGATTTTGGGAACCGGATCAACAACAGGCGATTTGCCAAGGAGGTACGCAAAGCGGTGTCCATCCTGGGGTTCAAGGATTTCTACCTTTTTAATGACAGCAGCATGTTCCTGGGGCTCTACCAAAAAGAACTTCTCAGGCCGGTACTTTATATTTATTATATGAGGGATTACCTCATAAAGAATCCTTTTTGGCGCAAGCATGGTGTCAGACTTGAGCCCATGTTAATCAGGCATGCTGATGTTGTGGTTAACAATTCAACCCTCTATACTGAATATGGCAGGAAGTACAACCGACACTCATATATGGTTGGGCAGGGATGCGATATTGATGCATATAATAATGATATTCAGGATATTAAAATCGCTTCTGATCTGAGCGCTATCAATAAACCGGTCATCGGTTATGTTGGATTTCTTAGTTCCCGAAGGCTTAATGTTGAACTAATGGAAGAGATTGCCGGGAGCAGGCCGGGTTGGACTATGGTTTTGGTTGGTCCGGAAGATGATATATTTAAGGAGAGCCGGCTCCACCAGTTGCCCAACGTTGTTTTCACGGGCCCGCGAAAGCCGGAAGAACTGCCGGGCTATGTACAGGGATTTGATGTATGCCTCAATCCTCAACGAATCAATGATGCAACCATAGGTAATTACCCCCGAAAAATCGATGAATATCTCGCTATGGGAAAACCCACTGTTGCAAGCGCTACCAAGGCTATGGAGTATTTTGCACAATATACGTATTTGGGTGAGTCTGCTACTGATTATATCGGATTGATTGATAAAGCATTGCTGAATAATTCGCCTGACCTTGAAAAGAGCAGAAAGGATTTTGCACGCAGTCATACATGGAAAAATAATGTAGACGAGATTTATAAGGCTGTGGAAGCCGTTGAAAAGGAAAATTCAGAAACATCAAAACACATTAAAAAAGTGGAAGAATCCGGATTAAAAGCAAAGCTAAAGTCGAATCCGATGCTGCAAAAATGGGTTATGTTGTTCATTACCCCAAAGAACAGGCCCAGGCCAAGATGGTATATCCGGCTCCTTGTAAACCGGTTTTTTCACAAGCGGGGTAAGAACTCTCTGATCCGGAGACCTTCCAGGATGGACGTTTTTCCGTATAACCGCTTTGAGCTCGGAAACTCAAGTACAATCGAGAGTTATTGCGTCATTAATAACGGTTCCGGGCATGTAATCCTGGGTAATCGGGTCAGGGTAGGGATAGGCAGTGTAATCATCGGTCCTGTTCGAATGGGAAATGGCTCCGGGTTGGGCCAGCATGTTTTTGTGAGCGGCTTTAATCATGGTTACAAAGACGCAACCCGGAATTCCAGCGTTCAGCCACTCGATATCCGTCCGGTTGAAATTGGGGAAGAATCTCATATCGGAGCTAATGCAGTGGTGCTTGCCGGTGTCAGGATCGGGAAACGGTGCCAGATCGGAGCCGGCAGTGTGGTGACGAAGGATGTTCCTGATTTTTCAATCGCGGTTGGAAATCCGGCCCGTATTGTTAAAAGATTCAATCAGGAATCCGGGACATGGGAAAAGGTCTAATATCAAAATAATAACAGAATGGCTTCAATCACGGTTCTTTTCTGGACGTTCATCTTTATCGTTTTTTATGCATATATCGGATATGGTATTTTGCTTTTCCTGATAATCCGAATAAGAAGGTTACTGGGGAAAGGGAAGCCCTATACAGGAAACCCGGGATATGAACCGGAAATAACGCTTCTGGTTGCTGCCTATAACGAAAAGGATTATGTAAAACAGAAGGTTAAGAACAGCAAGGAACTCGATTACCCTTCCGAGAAGGTCAGAATGGTCTGGGTTACTGATGGTTCAAATGATGGAACGCCTGAGATCCTGTCAGAATTTCCAGAGGTTACTGTTTTGCACCAACCTGAAAGACGAGGCAAGATTGCCGCGATGAACCGGGCTGTCAAGCTCGTCAAATCCCCAATCATCGTTTTTTCCGATGCCAATACAAACCTGGGCAGAAATTCACTCAGACTCATCATCGATATGTTCAGGAATCCGAAAGTCGGCTGTGTTTCTGGTGAAAAGCGAATTCTCCAGAGTGATGCGGAGGCTGCTGCCGGGGCTGGTGAGGGACTTTACTGGAAATACGAATCAACTTTGAAAAAATGGGATGCAGAATGGTATTCGGTAGTGGGTGCGGCAGGAGAGTTGTTTGCTGTTAGAACGGAATTATATGAAGAAGTTGAACCGGATACCCTGCTTGATGATTTTATCATATCGCTGCGCATTGCCATGAAGGGATATACGATTCAATATAATCCGGATGCCTATGCGGCAGAGACCTCTTCGGCAAACGTCAAGGAAGAATTAAAAAGGAAAATCAGAATTTCTGCCGGCGGAATACAATCCATAGTCCGATTACATAATCTTTTAAACATATTTAAATACGGGAAACTGTCTTTTCAATATATTTCCCATAGGGTGCTCAGGTGGTCCCTAGCACCTTTAAGTCTCCTGCTGATTTTAATCCTGAATGGGATACTGGCCGGAAATGAAATAATCAACCAAGCGCCTGGCTTTTATACGGTTATTATGGGGTTTCAACTATTGTTCTACCTTTCAGCATTAATGGGCTGGGCTTTGGAAAACAGACATTTGCGTATTAAAATCCTATTTGTACCGTATTATTTTTTTATCATGAATTATTCAGTCTACCTGGGTTTTTTTCGATATCTGAAAAAAGCGCAATCAGTTAATTGGGAGAGGGCAAAGCGCGCCATAAGCTGAACATCTTTGGTTTTCTTGTGTTAATAGTTTAAATTTGTTAACAGAAGTAATTTTTTTACTTCGAACCGAACACTTTAATTGATGATTATGAAAGCGAAACGATTACTCATGACAGTCATTTTGATTGCAGGCATGACAAGCCTACATGCTCAGAATGCTGATAATAAATGGGGTATTGGGGCACATCTTGGCGTAATGGAATATAATGGTGATTTTGCCAACCAGTTCTATTCCTTTCAACAGGGTTATGCAGTTGGAGCCAGCCTTTCCCGGTACCTCAATCCATCATTCGATGCGATGTTGCATTTTTTCTACGATGGAGTGAATAGTAACGACCTCGGCAAGTTTGGACAGGCCACGTGGCTTGATTTCTATTCCCATATGTATAACCTCAACCTGCTTGCAAAATACAAGTTCAACAACGGTTACATTCTTAAAGAGACCGCTATTATTGCTCCTTTTATTCTGGCCGGCATTGGTGGTAATTTGGCCAAAACCTCGGGTACGGGGCCTTCCGGCGCGTTTGATGAAACCTATATTAACCCGAATATTTATGGTGGGCTGGGGGTCAATTTGCGGATCACTCCTGGTATCAGCCTGGCGGTTCAAAGCAGTCTGATGGCCCCATTTAATGATAAAATAGACGGTTGGTATTCACCGGCTTCCTCCAGCAACACCGCTGAAATATTTCTTGAGAATTCAGTCGGTATTTACGTAACACCGGGAAAGACAAAAGATAAAAAGAAAGATTCCGATGGCGATGGAGTTATTGATAAATTGGATTTATGTCCCGATACACCAGCAGGAGTTCCTGTTGATGCCAATGGGTGTCCTCTTGATACCGATAAGGATGGAATCCTTGATTATCAGGATGATTGCCCAACCGTAGCAGGGTTGAAACAGTTTAACGGCTGCCCGGATACGGACGGTGACGGCATTCCTGATAAATTGGATGAATGCCCGGATGTTGCCGGCACTGCCGCACTAAAAGGATGTCCTGATACTGATGGCGATGGGGTTATCGACAAGGATGACCGTTGCCCTAATACGCCCAAAGGGTATAAAGTAGACCGTTTTGGCTGTCCTGTTGACGCTGACCGCGACGGTATTCCTGACAGTGAGGATGCTTGTCCGGATACCCCGGGAGTGAGTGAGCTTAAAGGATGCCCGTTTGATGTAAAGGCAATTATTGCTAAATATAATCTTACCATGGAACCGATTCTGTTTGATTTCGATTCCTATGCACTGAAGTCCGTCGGAATTGAAGCCCTTGATAAAATCAACAATGCCCTGTCCAATCATAAGGAATTCGGCGTTCAGTTCGATGGACATACTGATTATGTAGGTTCTGAGGAATATAACCTTAAACTCTCAGAAAAGCGGGCAAATTCTGCAAAAGACTACCTTATGAATAAAGGTATCGGTGGTGAACGGATCAGACTACAGTATTTCGGTGAGACAAAACCCGCCCAGGATAATAGGAGTAAAGATGGCCGGAGCTTGAACCGCAGGGTAGAGTATAACCTGTTCGAACTCGGGAAATAACACAACCTTTGAATCAACAAAAATCCCTGAGAAATCAGGGATTTTTTTTTACCGATATTGAGCCCTGATCATTTTATTGAAATTGAAGCCATAATAAAACGATTCAAAAGGGTCCGTAACGGTTATTACAATCTTTTCCCACAGTTTTAGGTTTTTATCCCTAAGCATTTTTTTCTTAACCTGATAAATACCTTCACCAAGCAGGCTTCCCAATATCGGAGTAACGATCAAATCGTTATAGCTTGGCTGCTGGGTGCCTCCGGCAATGACATATTCATAAATGGCCGAATTTATTGTTGCTCCGGCGAAGGCCTCAAGCCAATGAGCCTGGCGATTACGGTATGCGAGATAAGAAAATGAACCCATAACGGGATGAACCCCATAATTCCATGACCAGTGATCCCTGTCCCAAACCGGCGGAAGGGTATAGGTGCGCCGGTACCTTTGCAGGCTCACAGCTTTCGTCACGTCAACGTCTTCCTTGATATACAAATAAGTATGTGCTGCAATGGACGAGGGCCACAGGATTGTCTGGCTATATAGAAATCGTTTGGGTGCAGTATTGGCCGACTTAAACCAGATTCCCCCGGTCACCTCGGTGGTCTGGGCTTTTAAGCCTGAGTATAGGTGAGGATTGGCAATCCCAAGACCAAGCAGGAATAAGTATTTATACATGATCCTGATTTTACCAGATCTGGACCCGGGAGGATGGGTCAATGAACAGTCTGTCTTCAGCGCTGATTCCGAATGCCTTATAGAACAGGTCTATATTTGGCAGTGAACCGTTCACCCTCATTTCGCCGAGCGAATGAACATCTTCCTTTGTCCGCCTGATCAACTCTTCCTTGCGGATTGAATTTGCCCAGACCCTCGCATACGAAATAAAGAACCTTTGAAACCCTGAAAATCCTTGGGACACCGTATATTCTGTTGGTTTCGGCAAAGTGTTCTGATAGGCAGTCAGAGAGATATTCAACCCACCCAGATCTGCAATGTTCTCCCCAAGGGTTAATTCGCCGTTGGCTGTAATGGCTTCCATCACAACATATTTATTAAATTGGTCGACCAGCCCTTGTGCACGTTTCTTGAATCTGGTTGCATCTTCCTCGGTCCACCAATCGGCAAGATTACCGTTTTCATCGAAATGCCTTCCCTGGTCATCAAAGCCATGAGTAAGTTCATGACCGATTATCATGCCTATGGCCCCGTAGTTTAAAGCATCATCACCATCAGCGTAAAAGAAAGGAGGTTGAAGAATTGCCGCAGGGAAAACAATCTCATTCTGCGATGGATTGAAATACGCATTGACAGTCTGTGGGGTCATACCCCATTCATCCTGATCGACTGGTTTTCCAATTTTCGAAAGGTTAAAGCGATGCTCAAAAGCTAAGGAGCGTAAAATATTTTCTGCATAGGAATCAGTTCCGATCTCAAGGTCCGAATAATCCTTCCATTTATCAGGGTAACCTATTTTTAAGCGGATCCGGTTTAATTTTACCAGCGATTTTTCTTTAGTTGCATCTGACATCCAGTCCAGACTCTGGATCCTGGTGCGCATGGCTTGCCGGAGGTTTTCCACCATTTCCAACATCCTTTTCTTTGAACTCGGAGGAAAGTGTTTTTCTACATAGAATTTACCAACGAGCATTCCCAATACCTGGTTTGTAGACTGAACAACTCTTTTCCATCTGGGTTGAATCACTTCCTTTCCTGATAATATCCTTCCATAAAAGTCAAAATGAAGATTCACTAACTCTTCATTCAGATACGGGGCAAATCCGTTAATCCAATTCCATTCAAGATAGGATTTCCATTTATTGACCCCTAACCCTTTAATCAACAGGCTAACTTCCCTGAAAAAATCAGGTTGGGAAATGTTTATTTCTTCGGGCTTTTCAATATTGAGCTTAGAAAAGAAGGATTTCCAGCTAATTTCAGGACAAATCTCTGTTAATCCCTGATAACTGGTTTTGTGATAGATTTTAAAAGGATCTCTCAGATCGATCCGGCTCATTGATTTTTCGGCCAAGGCTGTTTCAAGCTCCATAACATCATTAGCCTGTTCCCGCGCTTCCTCATTTCCTGATCCGCATAATAAAAAACACTGTTGTATGTATCTCCAGTATTCCCCTCGGATTTTTTCGGACCGGAGGTCAAAATCGAGATAATAATCCCGGTCAGAAAGTCCCAGGCCTCCCTGATATATCTCCGCAATTACCAACTGGCTGTTTTTTAAATCAGCAGCCCCATAAAAATTAAACAATGGAGATAAGCCCAAAGCATGCATCCGGGATAATTCGTTCTGAACGCTACCCATACTCCTGATCGCCCTGATCCTTTCAAGATGCGGTAAAATGGGATCGATTCCTGAGTCATCAGATTTATGAAAATCCAGACCTGTTTGAAAAAATGCGGTAATCTTCCGTGAAGAGGGATCCGATTTTTCAGGATCCCCGGTTATGAAATCTTCGAAAAGCTGGCGGAGATGTGCCTTATTCTGGTCGGCCAGAAGGTCAAAGGTCCCATAACGCGACTCTTCAGGAGGCAATGGGTTTCGCGAGATCCATCCTCCATTGGCATATCGGTAAAAATCCGTTCCAGGGTGAACGGATATATCCATATCATTAGGATCCAGCAATAAGCTTTTTACCAAATCCATATGCATGTCACGAAGCGAATAGATTCTCAAGCAATTCAAACAAAATCACTGGCCTAACTGGTTTAGTCAGGAATGCGGAGCAACCTGCTTCCTGGCATTGTTGAGCTTCGTTATCCAATGCGAAAGCAGTAATGGCAACAATAGGCAATTTCGGATGTGTTTTCCGGATCGCTTTTGTTGCATCAATACCATTCATTTCTGGCATCCGCAAATCCATGAGTATAACATCGGGGCTGTATTCCTGATTGAAAGCAATGGCCTCTAAACCATTCTTAGCCCAAAACACTTTTGATGCCGTTGATTCAAGTACCTTGTTGAGTAGCATGAAATTAATCATTTCATCCTCAGCTATAAGGATGACTTTATCCGGCCATTTAAAACAGTTTTCGCTCATACCAATAAAGGTAGAACTAATTACATGCTTTCTAAGGTTTTCCTGATAATTTCAATTGCATCTTCAATCTGCTCCCGGGTAATCACTAGCGGTGGAGCAAATCGGATGATATGCTCATGGGTTGGTTTAGCCAAAAGGCCATTGTCTTTCATTGCGACGCAAACGTCCCATGCCGTGGAATCACCTTTTGGCCTGATAACAATGGCGTTAAGAAGGCCTTTTCCCCTGACAAGCTCAATCCGGTCTGATTTGATTTTCCTCAGTTCCTCTCTGAAGAACTGGCCAAGGATTTCAGCATTCTCCGCTAGCTTTTCATTCTTTACAACCTCCAGGGCGGCTATTCCAATCTTTGCTGCCATTGGATTGCCTCCAAAAGTAGACCCGTGCTCACCAGGCTTAATGCAAAGCATAATATCATCATCCGCAAGTACGGCAGAAACCGGGTATGCGCCACCGGAAAGAGCCTTTCCGAGAATCAGTATATCCGGACGAACATTTTCATGGTCACAGGCAAGGAGCTTGCCTGTACGGCCAATCCCTGTTTGCACCTCGTCGGCAATAAACAATACATTATGGTCTTTGCAAAGTTTGGCTGCCTTGCTCAGATACCCGTCGTCGGGTACAAAAACTCCTGCTTCTCCCTGAATGGGCTCAACCAGGAATCCTGCAACGGTTGGATCCTGCAGAGCCAGCTCAAGAGCCGGAATATCATTATAGGGTATTTTGATGAATCCTGGAGTAAACGGTCCAAAACCAGCGTAAGAGTCAGGATCGCTCGACATGGATACAATAGTGATTGTACGACCGTGAAAATTGCCTTCACAAACCACGATCTTAGCCTGGTTCTCCGGAATACCCTTCTTGGTATATGCCCACTTACGGCAAAGCTTGAGGGCTGTTTCATCACCCTCAGCACCTGTGTTCATCGGCAATACCTTGTCATAACCGAAAAACCTGGTAATATACTCTTCATATTCACCGAGCGTTGAATTGTAAAAAGCCCTTGAGGTTAGCGTCAGCTTCGAAGCCTGTTCAGTCATCGCCTTTATAATCTTCGGATGGCAATGCCCCTGGTTAACAGCCGAGTAGGCCGACAGGAAGTCAAAATATCGCTTTCCTTCAACATCCCAAACAAAAACTCCTTCCCCGTGGTCTAATACTACTGGAAGCGGGTGATAATTATGCGCACCATAGAGGTCTTCACGCTTGATATAGTCAATCGGTTTCATATCTGGATTATGGATTTGATTATGACTACAAAGGAATCACTTTTTCCTCTGCATAACAAATGACTCAATAACCAAAAAAATTAGCGCGGCAATGAGAAACAGGTGCCAGAGCGATTTTCCGGAATGGCCCGATTCAACTCGCCCAGGTGTGTTATTGACATCAGTTTTTTTGATATCGGAGACCTGCCAGCCCTGAGTGGCAAAGTGCATATTTATTAATGAATCCGGCTCAAAAGCCAGGTCTGATTCCTCTCTGCTTACATTGAGCGCCAGCGTGTGAAGAATTTGTTCATTTTGTGTCAGGACATAGAATCCGGGATCTTGGATTCCTGTTGTGAAAATCAGGGAGTTACCCCCTGGTCCTGATTTGATCTCCGGAACAAGGCCATTGCCGGAACTCACCATTTCCAATTTGATTACTCCTTCTGCGGGATCCAGACTGATATTGATTTCAGCCGCCTCTCCTGAACCTAATATGTGGTAGTAATGGGAATCAATGGATGATACGGAAGCGAGGCGCATGGTTAAAGGGATGAAGATCGGATGGTACATCAGGTCTCCTGCTTCTTCTGCAAGTGGAAAAGCGTTAAGTATGAACCTGCCATTACCTATTGGGAATTGACTTACAAGCAACCTTCCTCCTACCGTTGTGAGAATATCTATACGCTCCGGCTGGTCTCCCCCAAAATCGAAAAATTTACTAACCGCTGGCAGCCGCAATTGTTTCCCGGGATTTACAATAACTGTTTCTAACCAACTGTTTAGTGCCGGTCCGGTTGCGGATTCCTGATTATGGAGATTAACAGATTGTATTACAGGCATTCGCAATGAAGACAGAAACTCATTGTAATTCTGAATTTCTCCGTTTAACTCGGGAAAAAACCACACAGTTCCTCCCTGGTCCAGATAGATTTTCAACCTTTCTGACAGAACCGGATCAATACTTCGGATACCTGTGAGAACAACCATGTTGTACTCAGAGAAATCGGTTCTTGGAAATCCTTTAAAAGGATATTCATCATATTTGTAGTAGGGATCATTTGTAAATAAAGCAGAGAAAAACCGGTTTGGCTTATCGCCAAATAGCTGAAGAACCGGGATGCCGGCGGCTATGGAAAAGGCAAAAAATAATTCATTGTCCGGCTCATATGGATAGTCAGAAATAGCAACTCTTCCTTTTTGCCAACCGTTGCTGTTAATAGTGAAAGGTATTTCGGCCTGGGTATTGCCCAAAGCCGGCAGGCTTATCAAAATTTCATTTCGCAGGGTGTCATTGACAATAAGCCTGACTGGCAGGTTAGTCAGGTTATCGCTGCCGAAATTCCTTATACTTACGGTCAGGATACTGGTTTCTTTGATTCGGTGTATGGGATTTGTAAACCAGCATGAATCTATACCGATATTTGGAACAGAATCTTCACGAATAATAACAGGAAATAGCTGAATTCCGCTTGAATCCGGCGGTAAAGGTATTGTAAAAGCATTTTTACAGAAATCAGAAATAAACCAGATTCCCGAAAGAACTTCCCCTGTCCTGTCGGCACCCGTGGTTAAATTCTGGAGAATTCTTGCCGCTGAGGTTGTTGACACAACGGGTTCGAGTCCCGATACTTTCTCAATAGCCGTTCCAGCATCGGAGATTCCCTGGTGCTGCGGACGGTTGTCATTAGAAAGGAGGAAGAATTTTTGGTCAGGAGGGTAACTCTGAATAGCTGTTTTCGCAAAATTCTTGGCCGCCTCCAACACGGTCGCTTCACCAAAAGGGATGCCCATGCTTTCAGAATTATCAATGAAAATACCAACGATTCCTTTGCGGGGCACCAATTCGTTTTTGCTACGTTTAACCGGCTTTGAAAAAGCGAAAAGAACACACGCAAACACCAGTAAACGCAAAAGCAGCAGCAACAGATCCCGGAGATTCTTGCGGCTTCGGTGAGAAGCCTCAATATCGTGAAGAAACTTCAGCGAACTGAAATAAATAGTCCGTGTTCGCCTGAAATTGAGAAAATGGATCAACAGCGGTATTCCTAAAAGAAACAGTCCAAATAATATTTGGGGGTGTTCGAAAACCATGAGTTAGAAATTGGCTTGCAATTTCAGGTTCAGCCTACGGCCTGTCAGGTAATTTGGACTTGCATACTGACGGTTGGAAATATCTTTGATCCAAATGTGTGACATGGTGTTTTGAATATCCAGGAGGTTAAAAACTTCCAGACTGAGCCAGAGTGACTCGAATTGTTTGAAAAACTTTTTGTTTGAAGGCTTTTTCCCATCAATGATTATTTTGGATATGCCGAGATCAACCCTTCGATAGGGTGGTATTCTAAGTGCTGATTTCAGGGTCTGGCTTCCAAGGGGACCAAAAGGTATGCCGGATCCGAAGAGAATGCTTAAATGAGCTTTATATGAACTGTTATTGGGTAGGTAATCCTGGAAAAACAGGGCAACATTGACACGCTGGTCGGTTGGCCGTGCAATAAAGCCTACTGTATCGCCTTCTATATCTTCCTGGGTCTGCATAATGGACAGGTTGGCCCAGGATTCAATCCCGGGTACAAAATCTCCATTGACTTTAAAATCAAGTCCAACTGCATAGCCATAGGAAAGGTTATCACCATAATAACGGATTCTTACATTATCCACTTCATAAGGGATCAAGTCCCATAAATACTTATAATATAGCTCAGTAGTAAATTTAAATGGCCGGTTCCAGGCCATGAAATAGTAATCTGTTCCACCGACCACATGTATGGATTTCTGGGCTTTGACATCCGGATTCATCTTTCCTGATAAATCCCTGAACTCCTTAAAAAGTGCCGGCTGATGGTAGGCTCCGGCAGAAAGCCTGAATTGCAGATCCTTCTCCCAGGCCGGCAGAAATGAGATACTGGTGCGCGGGCTTATCAGCAATTCCCTGTTAATAGTCATAAAGGTGCCCCGTAATCCGCCGGTCAAAATAAGTTTGCCAGATGGCAGGCTTTTTTCCCAGGAATCCCGCACATACCCTGTCAATTGATTTTGTGTCAGTTCCGACTCGGCGAAGTGAGTCTGGTAGAGGTTCACGGATGAATCAGAATAGGGCAGGGAATAGCCGGCCGAATCCATCATCATCCATTCTTCAATCCGGTCCGTGAAAAAGCTGTGTTGCAGCCTGGCTCCCCATTGCAGTGAATGATTCCCAGGCGCCCTCCATTTTCCTTTGTACTCCAGGCTGAAAACATTGGCCTTTAGCCTGTTTCGGGCATGATCCAGAAAAGTCCCAACTCCGATATTGACAATACTGTCGGCAAAATTATCTGAGTTCAATCTCTCATCAAGTTCATTCAGAAGATATTGCCCCTGGATATCGAATGATTCAGTCTCCTCAGTCCGGAAGGCTGAGACTATCCATTTCATTTCCAGATTATTATCTGGATGGAATGTGGCTGTTGCCGCGCCCATGTAAGTACTAAAGGCATCCACCTCTTTGCCGTCAAACCAGATTTCAAGCTGAATGGCATCCTTAACGGTTCCGAAAGATGTCTCGCTGTATTTTGGGATAAAATTATATCGGTTGCTGGCAATGTTACCGAGAAAACTTAGCTCCCAAACATCGGAGAGATCATAGGTAAGATAGGTCTGAAAATCGAAAAACTTTGGGTCATAATCACCTTTTGTTTCCAGACTGTTTAAAAGGTATTTATTTGATTTGTAACGTATTCCTGTGATAAAGGAAAACCTCCGGTTTTTGCTCGTGCCTTCCAGGTGCACAGATCCGCCAAGCAAGCTCAGACTTGATGATCCTGCAAAAAAAGTGGGCTTTTTGTAGCGGATGTCGAGCACGGAGGATAACCTGTCGCCATATCGGGCATCGAATCCTCCGGCAGAGAAAAGGACCGAGGAAACCAAATCGGGATTGATAAAGCTGAGGCCTTCCTGCTGACCCGACCGGATGAGGAAAGGTCGGTAAATCTCAATATCATTGACGTAGACGAGGTTTTCGTCGAAATTTCCACCCCTGACAGAATACTGGGAGCTGAGTTCGTTGGTTGAAACCACACCCATCATGGTTTTGATAATTCCTTCAAAGCTTCCGGATGCATTCGGCAATACGGAAACCGCTTTAGGGTCAATTCGGACAAGATTTGAGCCCGGATCCCGATCCGCCCGGATAACCACCTCATCTACGGTTTCTACCATCGGAACCAAATCAATATCCAGGTTAATGTTGAGGGGATCCGGGTAATCTGCCGGATGCAACTGGATTTCCCTTCTCTGGTATCCCAGCCTTGACACTGCGATCAGTATCTCATTTTTCCGGGTTGTAATTAACCGGTAAAAACCTTTTGAGTCCGTTGTGGAGCCTGCGGAGGTGCCTAATACGGCAATATTTGCCAGTTCAACGAATTCGCCCGTGGCTTCTTTAACAACACCAGAAATCCTGACGGTATTCTGAGCGGGTAAAGCAATGCTCACCACCCACATCAGAATAAGCAAGACCCCGAAACCTGATGGTCTCATGCAGGGGCCAGGGGCGTTACTTTTTCTTAAAATCACCGTTTTTCAGAGCTTTAAAGAATTGTGCCCAGGCCAGTGGATTGGTTATATTGACCGGAGGTAACTGGCCTGCCCAGTATAAACGGTCATTATAGGTTTTCATTGTATTGCGGAAGGCCATTGTGGGAGTAGCCGGCGCATTAATCAGCATAGCCTTGAGGTCCATCATATTCAGGTTTTTTATGGCTCTGTCAAGGTCTGTTCTGGGCAGTTCATAGGCCAGGAATGCCTGCTTGAACCGTTCATAATTACCTTGCCAGGGTTTAATAACCAGTTCGCGAAGCTGTATCGTGTCCTGGAACAATTGAATCGGAATAAAAGGATATTTAACTGAAAAGGTATCACGAACTATATAGGTCAGATATTTGAACCCTATAGCCCTGAAGATAATGGTGTCATTTACCTCTGCAGGAAAATTAAAGTTTCCCTGGAGATCGCTCGCCCCTGCAAGCCCTTTATTCACCATAAGAATGTGTACATATGGGACAGGCTCATTCATTTCGGTAACGGTTCTCCCGGTAAGATGAATAATCTGGGGTTTTGTGGGTTCCTGGGAATAGAGGCAGATACCCGTTGCAAAAAATGCAACATTCAGCAAAAGTAAGGATCTTAAAGCTGGTTTCATCATGAGGCAAATATACCTGAAAACGATTGTCGGCAAGAAAAATTATGGATACTTTTGCGATGGGCAGCATAATCTTGGCTGCCTTTTTAATTCAATTAAAGAAATAATGGGACAATTAGTACTTCTGGGGGCTGAAGCAATCGCACAGGGAGCATTGGATGCCGGTATGTCAGGTATTTATGCCTATCCGGGGACCCCGTCAACCGAAATTACGGAGTATGTTCAGAGAAATAAGTATGCCCGGGACAACGGAATCCGCAGCAGTTGGTCGGCAAATGAGAAAACCGCCCTGGAATCTGCCCTTGGGATGTCATATGCAGGTAAAAAATCGATGGTGTGCATGAAACATGTCGGACTGAATGTTGCAGCCGATGGGTTTCTCAATTCGGCGATAACCGGAGCAGGAGGTGGTTTTATCGTAACTGTCGCCGATGATCCGTCAATGCACTCTTCCCAGAATGAACAGGACTCCCGCTTTTATGCTGATTTTGCCCTGTTGCCGGTATTTGAGCCATCAAGTCAGCAAGAAGCGTATGATATGGTATTCAGTGCATTCACCTTATCAGAAAAGTTTGGCATTCCTGTTATGATGAGGATAACAACCCGGCTTTCGCATTCCCGCGCCTCTATAACCACCTTATCCCCGAGGAGCCAGAATGCCCTGAAATTGCCGGAAGATCCGAGGCAGTTTGTTTTATTGCCATCCATAGCCAGGAAAAGATATAAGATGCTGCTGGGTATTCAGAACCAGTTGATTACCGAATCTGATAAATCGGGTTATAATTCTTTTGAACCCGGTACGGACCATTCCCTGGGAATAATTGCCTGCGGGATTGCCTGTAATTACGTCAAAGAGAATTTTCCGGGTGGATTACCTTATCCCATGCTTAAGATTTGCCAGTATCCGGCACCCGAAGAACTCATCCGTAAAATGGCCGTGGAATGTAAAACGATCCTTGTATTGGAAGAAGGATACCCGTTATTGGAATCAAAACTTAAAGGACTGCTAAACAATACCAACCTGACGATTAAGGGACGCCTCGACGGTACATTGCCCAGGGATGGCGAGCTGACCCCCGATATTGTCGGCCTGGCATTGGGTTGCAAGGTCGCCCTTGGTCCTGACATCCCCGAATTTCTGGCCAACCGGCCGCCTTCGATGTGCAAGGGTTGTGGACATATTGATACATTTCTCGCCCTGAAAGAGGCTATCAGCGAATTTGGCGGCGACCGGACATTCTCGGATATCGGCTGCTATACCCTTGCAGCACTTCCACCACTCGATGCAGTTAATTCCTGCGTTGACATGGGGGCATCTATAACAATGGCCAAAGGCGCTGCCGATGCCGGCCTCATTCCTGCAGTCGCCTTTATCGGCGATTCCACTTTTACACATTCCGGCATGACGGGTTTGCTCGATGCTATAAATGAAGACAGCCCGATTACCGTTATTATTTCTGATAATGAAACCACTGGAATGACCGGAGGCCAGACCTCAGCTGCTTTCGGTAAGTTAGAGGGCATTTGCCGGGGTTTGGGCGTTCCGGAGGAGCATCTGAAAATTATAACTCCTTTGAAAAAGAATCAGGAACCTAACGTTGATGTTATCAGCCGGGAGCTTAAGCATCCAGGCATTTCAGTAATCATCAGCCGCAGGGAATGCATTCAGACAGCTATTAAAAGAAAAAAAGAGGAAAAATCCCGAAAAACCGAACCATGAAAACCGATATCATTTTAGCCGGAGTAGGAGGGCAGGGTATATTGACAATAGCCGCTGTGATTGGCTTTGCCTCACTTCATGAAAAACTTTTTATCAAGCAGTCAGAAGTTCATGGCATGAGTCAACGAGGAGGTGCTGTTCAATCTCACCTGCGAATCTCTTCGGATCCTGTTTCATCGGATCTTATACCGCTCGGCCGGGCCAGCCTGATACTATCAGTTGAGCCCATGGAAGCTCTTCGTTACCTGCCCTATCTTTCAAAGGATGGATGGGTGATAACAAGCGTGGTCCCGTTTGTGAATATTTCTGATTATCCCGATATGACAATGATTGAGAATTCGATCATAAAAATTGCCAATCATATTCTACTGGACGCCGAAAAGGTTGCGAAAGAATGCGGTTCGCCAAAATCCTCAAATATTGTCATGCTTGGCGCAGCGTCCGGTCATGTCGACCTCTCTTTCGAAGCCTTAAGGAAAGGAGTGGAAATGGTTTTTGGCAGGAAGGGTCAGGATATGGTCGACGCTAACCTTCGTGCTCTTGATGCCGGGAAAACTTTTAGCCGTTAACTTCGTAATTACCAGATTTTTGAAGGATAGATGCCGTCCTTGTACATTTGGTTCAACCGATCTACAACTACGGGTTTGTCTGCCTGGTACGTAACTCCAAACCATTGTGCCTGGCTTTCAAGGACCCTCACCTTAATCAATCCGCTGCTGATCATGAGGTTTACTCCATAGGGAATGTAAAATTCAGATTTCAGTTCATTTCCCCGCTCCCTCAGAAAACCCGAGAATAATTCTTTTAAGGGCTGCAGAATAGCCGGTGTAAAACCCCAGAAATTCATTGAAACAACCTCGTCCCCCAGAAGTGTGTGCTCCTTTTGCTCCTCACCCAGATAAATGATCCTGCTGTCTTTCTCTTCAATATGCGTGCGTTCAACCACATCTGTCAGGTAGTTTGAAGCATCAACCGAACAGATTCCGCGCGAAACGGCCCCGTTTTCAGAAAGAGTGTTCGCGATCGAGTATCCGACCATGGATTGAATACTGATATCTGACGGGGAAAGGGCTGAAAGAAGCTCAGCCATAACCCTGAAGGCATCCTTGCCATAATAGTCATCCCCGTTGATCACTGCAAACGGCTCCTTGAGTTTATGCGCAGCGCAAAGCACCGCGTGCCCTGTTCCCCAGGGTTTTTGCCGTTCAGGATTGACAGTTATGCCCGATGGAATATCGGTAAGCCTTTGTACAACATGGTCAATGAGAATTCTTGATTTATAGCGGTTGGCAAAAATCAGGTAAAAATCTTCAACAATCTCTTCCCTCAGGACAAAGATTACCTTTCCAAACCCGGCTTCAGCAGCATCGTAAACAGAAAAGTCAATTATTGACTCCCCATTGGGGCCCAGCTTGTCCATCTGCTTCAGGCTTCCATATCTGCTGCCCATTCCAGCTGCCAGCACTAATAATGTTGGTTTCATTGAAGATCTGTTAGAATTTGGGGCAAAAATAACAATATGACCTATCATCTGGCGTTTTCTTTATATTTGAATCAATAAATTCTTATTAGCCGTGGAAAACACTATTAAAATCATTGAGACCATGACCAAAGCCGGCAAAGCGCTGAAAGCCGGGGAATTGGTGGAATTATGCGGATTATCAAGGGACGAAGTGGACAAAGCCCTCAAGCAGCTGAAAAAGGAAGAAAAGATTACCTCGCCGAAAGTTTGTTACTGGGAACCCAAAAAGTAGAGTACATGAACAAGGGGAAATCGGTCTTATCTGCTGTTGGATTACTATCCATGCTGATATTTTGCGGATGCAATGAGCCGGCACCGCAGACAGGTTCCTTCAGCACCCTCACAGTTCCGCCGATGCCTTCCCCGAAGGGTTATGTATGTTATAAAGTAGTTGGTGAAATTATTCCTGATGGAAGGTTAAATGAAAAGAGTTGGGAATCAGCTCCCTGGACGGATTATTTCGCAGATATTGAAGGAGTTACAAAACCTGAACCCCGTTTCAGGACCCGTGCAAAGATGCTTTGGGACAGTGTTAACCTGTATATCGCAGCACATTTGGAAGAGCCACATTTATGGGCCCGATTGAAGCAGCGCGATACAGTCATCTTCTATGACCATGATTTTGAGGTATTTATCGATCCGGATGGAGATGCACACGGATATTACGAGCTGGAAGTCAATGCGCTTGGAACGGCCTGGGATCTGCTTTTGTTGAAACCATACAGGGATGGAGGTCCCCCGGTAAACAGCTGGGATATTCAGGGACTGGATATCGGGATTAATCTTGATGGGAGCCTGAATGACCCTTCTGATATGGATTCGGGTTGGACTGTGGAAATGAAATTGCCGTTATCCGTTTTAAAAGAATGCGCGGCCAAATCATCACCCCCTGTTGACGGGGACCAATGGAGAATTAATTTCTCCCGGGTTGAATGGAGAACTTTGATCAGCGGTGGATCCTATCTCAAGGAAACCGATCCCAAAACCGGTAAGTCCTATCCGGAAGATAACTGGGTATGGTCACCCCAGGGACGCATAAACATGCACATGCCTGAGATGTGGGGATATGTTCAGTTCTCAGGCCTGGTATCGGGTTCCGGAACAGAGGATTTCAAGCCTGATATTGATTTGCCGGTCAAATGGGCACTCAGGACCATCTATTACCACCAGTATGAGTACTTCAGGCAAAACCAGAAATATGCAAGAAACCTTGCAGAACTTGGATTAACTGCCGCAAGTTTTCCGGCTGGGACCGGTCTTCCGCAAATGGAGGCCACAGCCAGGAGTTTTGAGGCGTGGATGAACGGAAAAAAAACGGATTATCCGTATAGTATTAGGGAGGACGGGCGGTTGAGCCTCAGAGCGCCAGAACTACCTGATAAATAGATACCCAAGCGCGCGGTCAAGGTTTCCGGAAGGCTCATTTGGCTGAATTCTTGCCAAATCGAACAAGTTAACAGCGCATTGTGCCGTAACCTGATTTATTCTGATAAAACCGGCAGTGTCCATTGTTTTTTCACCGACCGGCAAAACGGCGAAAAGTTCAGACGCCATCAAGGCAGTAGTTTCGATTACCCCTGGATTTCCTCCCATCATTTGGGCGACACCGCATGCAGCCATTATTCCGCCTGCGGCTAATTCGTTTTTCCAGCCAAGGTTCAATCCGGAGGCTGAGGCGCGGTTCTGAATCATCGTTCCGATAAGGCCGGCAACCCAGAGACCTTCTATGATTTTTTCATCGGCCAGCATATAGTTTTCCTGGATCAGTTTAAAGGAGGCAGGAACAATTGCAGCGCCACTGCAGGTAGGTGCGGTTATGATAAGCCGGTTATCCAGTATTTCTTCAGCCATTGCCCTGGCATAAACGGCGCATCGTGCTGATTCCGGCGAAAGTGAAGGACTGTGGTGGATCTGCCTGAGATAATTTTTATAGATTTCTGTAGCCTGACGCTCAGTTCCATCCGGTAGGAATCCGGAAGTTTTCAACCCATGGTCCAGGCAACCCAGCATAACCTTCCAGGTTGCATTCATGCGCTTGTTAACCTGATCCCGGGTAAATCGGTATCGTGAACATTCTCCCGACAAAATATAATCAAGAAGGGTAATTTTTTCGCTTTCGAGAATTAAACGGATTTCTGAAAAAAGCTCTTGAGATGCCATTTCAGTAAACCGGCCAGGTACCTGAACCCCGGGCCCACGAATAACTCCGTTGCCTGCTGATTGATATTCAGCCTGAAACACTGGCTGACCATCCGGATTGACCAGATGGAACCGGATTGTATTCGGGTGTGTAAAGTCGTTTGAGGAGCTGTTGAAAATCACATCCGATTCAGGATTGAAAGGCCAGAAATCTCCCATAAAGGAGAAACATCCATTTTCCCGTATCCGGCTGTAGAAAACCGGCAATCTTACCGGAGAATCCTCAAGTAAAAAACCTCCCAGCCCGCACACGACGGCCATATCTGATAAGTTTTCCTTACCGAGTTCGGAGAATTTTCCAAGAAATTCGATAAGTATTCTCTGATGAGGGCGGTAGGGACTCGACAAAAGCAGTTCACGAAAGGCCTGACCGATCCTGAGGGCACCTGTTGTGAGTAATGAACTGGGACCGATAGCCAGAGAATAAACCTCAAAAATGCTGGGTAAACCCATCTGGCAGAAGCTTTATTTATCGGGTAGCATCGGTTATTCTGGCCAGGCGCTTTCCATCCCGGTAAGCCACGATAAATGCCGACCAGATTTTCGTCCTCTGTATGAAACCATCACGGAATCTGACCGCCTCATCATAAGTTCTGTAAGATCCTACAGTATACTTATACCAGCCGTCAATGAACTCCTCCTGAATGTTTTCTGAGATTCCATATTTTGCAGCCAGATGAGTCCCTGCCTGCGACCGGTCACGGAATGCACCGCACTGAACCCTGTATTCAACACCTGCAATCGCCTGAGACTGCCGAATATTTGCAGCCACACCGGATGAAATAGTCCCGGACTTCGGACTGTTGTCTCCGTATTGTTTGAGCAACTGGTCTATCCTCTGTTCGTTCGATATATCATTATTAACGTCAGTTTTCCTTACTCTAGAGGGTTCTCCCTCTCCGATGATTTCCTGAAACCTCCTGTCCATAATATCCTCAGCCCTGTTGTCGACGAAAATGGTTTTGTTAAAGCGGTACGTTGTCAACCCTTCCGGCTGCTGATATTCCATTCTTCCGGTAATTGTCTGACTTCCGGAAAGGGCGTCCCCAGTCTTGACATGATAATTGTAAGTTATTATTGAATCAGCGGGCATCTGGTCCCATTCTATGGTAACCGTTTGATTCATAAAACTGAAGGTGCAGTTATCGGATTGTAATTCAAGTGCGGTAAAGCCGTCAGCAAATCGCTGGATCACTTTTGCCGGACCTTTGTAATTTCCCTTATTAATCTTGATTTTAACTTCGAAATTCCTTCCGGTCTGGATGGTTTCGGGAACTTCACAATCCACATACGCTTTCACCTGGGCAAAGTCGTAATTAAATGCCTGGACGGGCTGTTTAACCGGTTCCTCAATGGTTTTCCCGGTGCGGGTCTTTTGTTGTTCCTTTTGTTGTGATGTTTCCCTTTTTGTAACCGGTTGAGTGCTGCTTTCGGTCCCTGTCCTGGTTTTTGTCCTCGGGTTGGCAGTCAAATCCGTATTGGCGTTTTTCGAACTGCCTTGAATGGTATATCTGATTCCAAGACTGGTAAGTGAGTAATAATCATTTAAACTTGTCGAGCCCTTAAGACAGTCGAGAAGGTCAGTATTTGTAAGACGAGCAGAGTGCTCGAGCTCAAACTGTAGATTTGGCATAACTCTGTACGAAAGTCCAAGTGTAATTGGAACGGACATTGCAGTTTGCTGCGGGGATTTGGTTGCTCCGTCGGTTTTATAGCCGAACGTGGGAAGAATGACCTGATTGGTTGACCAGAATCGTCGGACTGACCTGAATCCAATGGTTGATATCCCGACTGAAACATAGGGTGAAAACTTGAAAGTTCTGGATTTAATCATGTGAATCGGGTCAAGCCGAAGTGATAATCCAAAATCAGTCAGGGTTCCCATAAAATAGGTTGATGCCAACTGATTATCAGCAACTTCATATACGCTGTACAGACTCCCGGTAAGGAATTGTGCCTGAATACCTAAAACCGGGCTGAATTGTTTGATAATGGCGATGCCGATCCCGAATTTCGAAGCCTGGCCTATTTTAATAATCGGGTTAAAATCATTCTGGCTCATGTCACCGTAAAAGGAGAGGGCCCCGGGACTTAGTTTCAGTGATAATCCCTGTGGGTTAACAGGCTCCTGGGCAGAAATATCGGGAAACGCCAGAGTAACTGTCAGGGTTGTTAAAAATAATATAATGCGAAGATTTCGTTTCATGATTATCAGTCTTGGTAAAAACCTCTTAACTATAAAATGCCCAGTTTATGAAATCGAGAATAAAAGTACGAATTGAATCATGTTTGACCGCACTGCCTTATGTCCATTAAACGAATCTTTTATAAACTTTTTTATCAACATAATTGTTTGGTAAGGTAAACATTTAACGTAAAATGAAAAGAATAATTGTTTTAGCCTTTTGTGCTTTAACCTTCTTTGGTTCCGATGCGCAGGACCGGAAACCGGCTGGTTTTTATGACTTTGTGGTTAAGGATATTGACGGTAAGGAATTCAAGTTCAGAGAGCTTAAAGGTAAGAAGGTGATGGTAGTCAATACGGCTTCAAAGTGTGGGTATACCCCGCAATATGAGCAATTGCAGGAATTATATACCCAATTCGGGAGAGAAAAGTTTGTTATCATTGGCTTTCCTGCTAACAACTTCAAGGGCCAGGAACCTGGTTCCAATGAGCAGATAAGGGAATTCTGCACGTCAGAATTCAATGTAACTTTTCCTATGATGAGCAAGATATCAGTAAAGGGTGATGACATGGATCCGCTTTATCAGTGGTTGACTCGCAAAGAACTGAATGGTGTACTCGATTCTGAGGTTAAATGGAATTTCCAGAAATACCTGGTGGATGAAAAAGGGGCGCTTGTCAGGGTCATTCCTTCCAAGGAGAGCCCGATGAGTGAGGAAATCGTGGGATGGATTACTAAGTAAAACCTGCAGGATTTTTAAAAAGTTATGCAAAGCTTGCCATTGGCAGGCTTTGTTTATTTTTGCCCCTTTCAACAAATCCTGTGAAAGAAATTCTGAAAAATCTTAACCCCGATGAGCGAAAGGCTTTTGTCCTCCATATGGTTTATTCCATCATTGAGGGCATCATTTTGGGCATCCTCGCGCTTAATGAGTTTGTTCTGATAAAGAGCTTAAAGGGAACCGATTTTCAGATTGGAATCTTATTCCAGTTTTCTTCCGTTTTGCTGATCTTTTCTATCCTGTTTAACGAGTGGATCAAACGCACAGCGGATAAGGCGAAGTTAATCCGGATCGTGGCATGGGTAACCCGGTTGCCGCTGTTCATCCTTATTTTTTTCCCCAGAACCGTTGAAGAAATAGCCGGAAATTCGGTTTACGGTTCTCTTTTTCTTCTTTTATTTCTTCTTTTTTATCTGGCAAATCCAATTATTTACCCGATAATCAACCTTCTTCTCAAGAATAATTACCGGCATGAGCATTTTGGTCCTCTTTACAGCTATGCAACCGGAGTCAATAAACTCGTAATGCTTGGTGCCACTTTTCTGTTCGGATTGTGGCTCGATGCCAATCCCTATATTTTCATTTACGTTTACCCTTTCATGGCAGGGCTCGGAATTTTATCCGTTTATGTGTTGGCTGCCATTCCTTATCACCAGCATGACCTTGATAATTCAGGGCGGCAGGGGATATGGGTATCGGTCCTGGATTCACTAAAGAACATGCTCCGGATTTTCAGGGAGAACAAGCCATACCGGGATTTCGAAACCGGTTTTGCACTGTATGGCTTTGCCTGGATGACCACAGTAGCGGTTATTACCATTTATTTTGAAAAGGGGCTTCATCTGAGTTATTCTTCGGTTGCGTTTTACAAAAACGCCTACAATCTTCTTTCAATCCTGATGTTCCCGTTCTTCGGCAAGTTGATCGGAACAATCGATCCAAGGAAATTCGGAGTCTATACTTTTCTTTCCCTGTTTTTATATTTCCTTTTTCTGATGCTGACTCAGGTGTTTTCCGGCAATACGGTTATTCTGGGAGTAACCATTTATTATACACTTATCCCCGCTTATTTGTCGCATGCCGTTTTCGCTGCAACCATGGGATTGCTATGGTATATAGGATCTGCCTATTTCAGTAAAAATCAGGAAGCGGCAGAATATCAGTCCATTCACTTGACCATGACCGGAATCCGGGCACTTTACGGACCTATTCTGGGTGTATTGTTTTATCGCTGGTTCGGCTTAACCTTTACTTTTATTTTTGCCATGGTTGCCTTACTCGCAGCAATGGCGGTTATGTCCGTGAGCATTCGTAAGCATCCGGCTTAGGCTCGGTCTGACCGATTTTAGTAATTTAGACGGATTAACATTTTGTATATGAAAACAGGTTACAGATTCTTTCCCCTGATGTTGGTTTGTGTCTCGATATCGGTGTTGAACTCTCAGGGTCAGTCTTTTGCTGATTGGGTATCAGGCTTTCCTGACGGTTGCACTTCCGTAACGGCAGGCCGATTGGCAACCTTTGACGGATCGGTTGTGACCTCTCACACGGATGATAGTCACCGCACGCGTTCATCTGTAACCATAGTTCCCGGCACGGATCACCCGCGCGGATCCTATACGGAAATGCACCGGCGTATTAACGATGATACGAAGGCAATGCCTTCCTATGCATTCCAGAAGACCGGTGAAATACCGCAGGTTTCGAGAACCTACGGGTTTATCAATTCAGCCTACCCCTGCATGAATGAAGCCCAGCTTGGCATCGGTGAATCTACTTTCGGTGGACGGCCTGAACTGCGTTCAGATGCGGGCTTGATTGATTGTCAGGATTTGATACGACTGATGCTCGAAAGATGTAAAACAGTAAGGGAGGCTTTGGAACTAACAGGCGCACTGCTCAAACAGTACGGATGGAACGATGCCGGTGAGTGCCTGACGATTGCCGATAAAAATGAGGTTTGGCATCTTGAAATCGTCGGACCCGGAAAAGGCGAGATCGGTGCCGTCTGGGTTGCACAGCGGGTTCCCGACGACCATGTATCAGTAAATGCCAATGCCAGCACCATAAAGGAAATAAACTTGTCGGACGGGGACTATTTCAAGGCATCTGAGAATGTTTTTGACGTGGCCAGAAAATATGGTTGGTGGAAGGAGGGTGAATCTTTCCGGTTTTGCTATGCATATGCTCCTGAAAGCCGGACAAGCTTTGCTTCACGTCGACGCGAGTGGAGGGTATTCAATCTTCTGGCCCCGGGCCTAAAACTCGATCCCAACTCTGAAAACTTTCCGTTCTCGGTAAAACCAGATAAACTGGTAACCCTGGAAGATCTGATCACCGTTTTCAAGGATTACTATGAAGGAACGGAGTTTAATTTTGTTAAGGATATAACGGTTACCGATGAGCAGGGTAAAACGATACTATCACCGATGGCCAATCCTTTCATGCCTTATGACATGAATAAAATATTTAAGATAAATGGAGGATGGGGATGGATGGGGGAGAGAACCATTGCAAGGTGGTATACCATGTACGCAACGATTATCCAGTGCCGGAGCTGGCTACCCGACGATGTTGGGGGACTGGTCTGGTTTGCCCAGGACAATGTTGCTACCTCGGTTTACATACCCGTTTTTTGCAGTGTTACGGATTTACCCCAAACCTATAAAGTGGACGGAAGGGAAACCGGATTCTCAGATGAATCAGCCTGGTGGGCGTTTAATCGTCTTAGCACCCTGACTGCACAGCGGTGGGGGGATATGAGAAAAGATGTTGATGCAGTATGGGATCCCCTTCAGAAGGATATTATAAGCAGAACCACCGAAATCGAGAAACAGGTTTCGGGTATTCAGGATGCCGCAGACCGGCGCTCATTGTTGACCGAATTTACGATAAACTGGGGCAATGAAGTTGTCAGAAAAGCATGGAAACTTGGTGATCTCTTGTGGACAAAGTATGACGAGAAGTTTTAATTGATCATAATGGCAAAGTACAAGAAACTAATTCTTAACATTTTAAAGTACCTCCTCTTTTTAAGTGTGGGCATCGGCCTCTTTCTATGGGTGTACCGCGACCAGGATATGAATTCACTATGGGCCGGCCTGTCAGAATTTCATTACGGCTGGATAATTGCATCGCTCGGCATAGCCCTCCTCAGTCATTTCCTTAGGGCACTTCGCTGGAGAATGCTTCTTGATTCAATAGGATACAAACCGGGAGTCCTGAACGTTTTTTTATCTATCCTGGTTATGTATCTGGCTAATTTTGCAGCTCCGAGAATGGGTGAAGTCACGCGGTGCGGGATCCTGACCCGATATGAAAAAATTCCCTTTACCGCCCAGTTAGGGACAGTGGTTATAGAACGGATGGTTGACGTTGTTATCCTGCTCCTGATAATCATTTGCGTATTGTTATTTGACTGGAATGTTCTTACGGATTATCTGAGTGATAAAATGAGTGTCCGGGATTCCGGAAAGTACTCATTCCTGACATCCTGGTGGTTTTTATCAGTAGCTGGCCTCTTTGTTTTCCTTGGAATTCTTGCGGTTGTCTTTCGGAGGACACTCCTGAAAGCAAGCATAACCAGGAAAATAGTGTCGTATTTTGAAAAATTCGTCGAAGGACTTAAATCAATTTTGCACTTGAAAAAGCCGCTGATTTTCATCCTTCTTACCATTGGAATCTACGCCTGCTATTTCATGATGACCTGGTTTGTGATGATTGCCTTTACTCCAACCATGCACCTTTCACCGTTCGTGGCTCTTGCGGTGCTTGCCATGGGTAGCGTCGGAATGGTCATTCCATCCCTGGGGGGGATTGGTACCTACCACAGTTTTGTTGTTGCCACCCTGAAATTATACGGCACTTCAGCATACAACAGCACCTTACTGGCTTTTGTCCTTCATGGTTCAACATCCGTTTTTCTGATTTTTATCGGAGCAATTGCCCTGATTATTCTGCCGGTTGTGAATCCGTCAAGGAAACTGTTTTAATTATTTTTACAATTTAAAGAGCTTTTCTCTGAACCTATCTGCTTCTTCGTTGTCTAATCACTGTAAATAATTGATTCACGATCGATTCCACTTATGAATGTCCAGCGCTACAGTATCAGTGATCTTGAAAAACTCACGGGAATAAAGGCTCATACCATAAGGGTATGGGAGAAGCGCTATGGAATCATAAGTCCGGAAAGGACCGATACAAATATCCGCTTCTATTCAGTCAGTGACCTTCACCGGCTCCTGAACATCAGCTTTCTAAACCGGAACGGGTTTAAAATCTCGTTGATTTCGGGCATGAACGACCGGGAAATTGATCAGGAGGTTTCAAGAATAAGTGAAAAGCCCGGTGCCGATGAGGGTTTTGTACCTGATTTGATAACCGCCGTCAGCAACCTTGATGAAGACTTGTTTGAAAGGGTGCTTAATACCTCCATCCTCAAACTTGGTTTTGAGTCGGCTTTTCAGGAAGTTGTTTTTCCATTGCTGGAGAAGGTTTTACTGATGTGGCAACTGGGACGGATAAACGCTTGCCAGGAGCGTTTTGTCAATAATCTGGTACGACATAAACTGGTTGTTGCCATAGATGGGTTAGTCGGTCAGAATGAAATCAGCAAAAAAAACTTTCTCCTCTTTCTTCCGTCAGGGCATTATGATGAAATTCAGCTTCTATTTGCCAATTATATTCTCCGGAAGTTGGGCGATCATGTAATTTACCTGGGACCCTCGATCCCGCTGGATCATTTGAGATCCCTTAACGGGAAAACAACTATCGATTATCTGGTTGTCAGCATTAATCCAGGCTTTCCGGAAAAGGAATTTGAAAAGTATTGTCAACAGTTGACCGAGATTTTCCCACAAAGTCTGATTGGGGTCATCACCCCGCCGGTTGAATACAATGTTCCGATTTCCAGTAAGGTACGCCTTATATGCTCCTCCAAGGGGTTTCATCAAGTCCTGGAGTCTTTCTCCTGATCCTTATTTAGATAAAATTTAGCCTGATTTTTATAATCAGCAGATTGTCAATTTGATGATCATGCAACTTATTTAGAGAGTTAGCCAGATTGTGTGGTTTTGTTCAAGCAATAGTTAAACAAGATTTGTATTTTTTACACTAAGTGAATATCTTTGTCTAAGAAATACAAACCAAAAGATTAACAAAACATACGCTATGACAGCACTTGAATTCAACCACCAACTCATGGTTCTTCAGCCAAAACTTGGTTTTTTCGCAAAGAGTCTGACTGCTGATCCGGAAGATGCAAAAGACCTTATGCAGGAGACTATTTTCAAGGCGCTTACCAATCGTGACAAATTCCAGGGAGATAAAAACCTGAAAGCATGGGTGTTTACAATTATGAAAAACACTTTTATCAATAATTATCGAAGGAGTGTCAGGTCAAACACTTTGATCGATTCAACGGATAATTCTTATTATTTGAATCTGGGGACAGAATCAGTTTTTCAGACCCCGGAAGCCGCGCATAATGAAAAGGAGATTCGCAACGCCATTAGCGAACTGCCAGAAGATTACAGAATTCCATTTGAAATGCATACAAAAGGGTATAAGTACAAAGAGATTGCGGAGTACCTTGATCAACCCCTCGGTTCGGTTAAGAGCAAGATTTTCTTTGCCAGGCGAAGACTTATGGAGCGCCTGAAGGATTTCAGGTAACAATGCAAGCCGGTTTAACCGGCTTTTTTTTGCTTACCTTTAAACTCTTAACCTCTATCAAAGTCAAACATCAGAATTTAAAAACCAATTTGTATGAAAAAAACTCTCTGTTTATCAGTCGTCCTTGGGATGTTCCTGGTTATGG
The DNA here is from genome assembly GCA_001769295.1 of Bacteroidetes bacterium GWF2_49_14. Taxonomy (GTDB): domain Bacteria; phylum Bacteroidota; class Bacteroidia; order Bacteroidales; family UBA12481; genus UBA12481. The sequence continues at coordinate 57,425 of MEOR01000081.1, forward strand.
GAACTATGGCCCAGAATCCAAACATGAATCAGCAAGATTTTCAGGCCAGAAGGCAACAGCAGATCGATAACCTTAAAAAGGAATTGACGCTGACCAAGGAGCAGAATACAAAATTTGATGCGATTTATAAGGATTTTAATGAGAAATCCGCAGCTGCAATGCAGAATGCCGGAGAAGATCGTGAAGCTATGCGGGCCAAAAGGCAGGAGCTGACTAAGGATCGTGATGCCAAGATTGAAAAGATCCTGACTCCGGAACAGATTAAGAAATGGAAGGCCTACCAGGAAAAACTAGCTGCTGAACGGGCGAAAATGCAGCGTGGTGGCGGCGGCGGTCGTAATTAATCACATAATCAGCGGATATTCAGATCTGCCTTAACAATAGTTCCCTGCCCCTGGATGGTTAAAAGATAATCACCGGGAGCAGGGAATTTTATTTCCGGCATAGGATACAAGCCGGTATCTTCCTTGAAACTGATAACGTGATTCCAGCTCCAGCGGTTAATTCCTGTTTCCGCCTCAAAACGTGTACTGAAGATTTCTTTATCTTTCTGATCGGTGAGGATTATCACCATGGATCCGGCGGTTGGCTGATACCAGTAGACCTCAGAATCGGCAGATGTAAGCCAGTTAAGATCACCCTGAAAGTCCTTTTGCGCCGGCAGCTTCCCACTTTTGAGGGCTAGGAAACCCGCTTCACCAGGTGCAATGGACTTGTAAAAGCGCCTCACCGGTTCTGCAAACAGCGTAAAAAGGCTTAGACCGTGCGTGGCAGCGACCAAAAATCCGTTGTCTCCTGCCCAGGCAAGTTTCTGAACACTAGCTGTGGGAAGCGTGGCACTCAGTGAAGTCCAGGTATTACCCCGGTTGGCAGAAACGAAGACCCCGCGATCCGTGCCAATATAGATAAGGTCCTGCATAACCGGATCTTCAAGAATATAATTAACCCTGTCAACCGGTAAGCCTCTTGAAATGGACTTCCAATTTACCCCTTTGTTTTCTGATATATACAGGTAGGGCTTATAATCATCCTCATCCAGGGCTCTCATGGCCAGATAAACGCGTCCCTCCTCATGAACCGACGGCATGATACAGCAGACTGCCTTGATCGGCAGGTCATTGCTGATTTCAATCCAATTGATCCCGTCATCCCGGGATACCCAGAGAGCACCTTTCTCAGTACCGGCATACAAAAGCCCCGACTTTACCGGAGATTCTGCCAGGGCCGTCATTGCACGGCTTTTTCTGAAAGGATCCTCAGAATAGCAAAGATCAGGACTGAGCCTGAACCAGTTATCACCACGGTCAATGCTGTGATATACCTTATTAGCTCCATAATACAAGGAGGTAGGGTTGTGTTTTGATATAAACCATGGGGTAAACCAACTGGTTCGGATGGGTGATTCCCCGGCTTCACTTGAGGGTTGAATAAAACGAGTTTCTCCGGTTCTGATATTCTTCTTATTCAGGTTGCCATTTTGGGAAGTATAATAGCACAGATCCGGATCCGTGGGATCGGGCATAGAGGTAAAACCATCACCACCCGACCATGGATCGAGCCAAACGTATTCCCAGCCTTCCGGTGCGCTGCCCGGAACCACAGAATTAAGCGGACCCTTGATACAGGAATTATCCTGGGTTCCGCCATAAGCTACGGGTACCTCCGGACGGTTGTCAACAATCAGATCATAAAATTCACCAGTGGGTATGTTGTTGCAATGCAGCCAGTTCCGGCCGCCATCGTGACTTATGTATATGCCGCCGTCATTTCCCAGGATCAGGTTTTCGGGGTTGAAAGGATCCAGGTATAGATCGTGATTATCCAGATGCAATGCAGTGCCCTTATTGGGAATAAGATGTGTAACCTGCCCTCCGAGCTTCGTAAAAGTCTTGCCTCCGTCATGGGACTGAAGGGTATGAACCCCAAGAACATACACCTTATTCCGGTCATGTGGGGAAACCCTGATATCACCAAACGCCCAGCCGAACCCGGAGTAAATGTCAAGGGAAGTGGAATGTGTTCTTTTCCAAGTTTTTCCGCTATCATCAGACCTGTAAACTTCGGCTCCGATCAGTTTTTCGTCTCCGCCGGTTTTTAGTGTGTTCCTGTTATCGATTACGGCATAAACCACATTCGGATGAGACGGGCTGATCGATAGTCCTATCCTGCCGATACCCTCATTTACAGGAAATCCTGATTCACACTTTTCCCATGTGGCGCCGTAGTTTTCCGAACGGAAGATTGCCGAGCGCTGACCCTGAATCATTTCCCAGGAGGCGGCAATTATAATTTTATGTACCGGATCCCACACTACATCCACAATACCAACACTATCGGAAATGTGAAGAATCTTCTCCCATGAGTCGCCGCCATTCCGGCTGAGAAACAGCCCCCGCTCCGCATTTGGGGACCACATGTGGCCAATGCAGGCGGCAAAAACAAGGTTCGCATCGTTTGGATCAACCACGACACGACCAATATGGTGGCTGTCTGGCAAGCCTTTTTGCGTCCAGGTCTTTCCCCCATTAACAGATTTGTAGATTCCGGTTCCGGTATAGGTATAACCCCGGGTAGCCCTCAGATTCTCACCTGTACCCAGATAGAGAATTTCAGGATTTGAGGGGGCAACTGCAATATCACCAATGCTGAAGGTGGCCTGATCTTTGAAAATGCATGCCCAATGAAGTCCCTGGTCGGTTGTTTTCCATAAACTTCCCGATCCGAATCCGGCATAAATGACACCCGGCTGGTCGGGGGGGCAATCAATCGATTCAATTCTTCCGCCTTGAAAGGAGGGACCTGCCGGTACCCATTCCAGCTTTTTGAAGACAGAGGCGTCCTCCATTTTTTGTACCTCTGAATAAGTTTCGAGTGGATTCTGGGCTGTCAGCATAACAGGGCTGACCAGCACCCAAATAAGCAGACTGACCTTTCTAATCATGATAAAGTGTTTTATCTTATCAAAAAACCTTTCCGGAGGGGATCTACAGGATCAAAAAAGAATTCGTGGCGACCGGTAAAGCTGGCTGTTCCTGAAACTTCGGGAATTACAGCCTCATAAGGTCCAAAGGTTACAGTATCGACAATTTCAACGGTCATTGTAGTTCCGATGATACTCTCAATGGTTACCGCATGTCCTGGCTTAAGTTCGCCTTTCAGATAATGAAGTGCCGCCCGTGCCGAAACACCCGATCCTGTTGGCGACCGGTCAACCTCCCCGTCTGCAAAAACACAGACGTTGCGGCTATGGTTTGCCTGATTCTCAGGTGATCCGGTAAAAATAGTGCCATACAGGAAGCTTAAATCTTCTTCGATAGGATGTGTAATGGGAAATTCATTCATAACCGCATGCTTTATTCTACGGCCAAAATCGATCAAACGGGTATAGTCGGACGAGCCCAGGTTTAATCCGAGAGCCTCAGCATCGACAAATGCATAGAAAGCTCCACCATAGGCTACGTCGAAATGAACCTTGCCTATTCCGGAAACCTGGATCGTTTTATTTTCCATCAGCACAAAGCTTGGTACATTTTGAAAAAAGGACCTTACAACTTTTCCCCGGTGTATTTCAGCATGTGCTGTAATCCTCCCCGGAGGTGCATCTATCTTTAAAACGGTTTTATTACCGGTGACGGAAACCAGACCTGTTTCAACGGCCAATTTGACCAGGGCAATCATGGCATGCCCGCACATCGTGCTATAACCCTCATTATGGAGGAAAAAGGTACCAAAATCACCATCAGCGGTCACCGGTGGAGTGATAACTGCACCATACATGTCTGCGTGTCCCCGGGGCTCCCACATCAGGCCGGTTCTGATATGATCCAGGTGCTCCTTAAAATACCTTCTTTTTTCAAGTATCGTAGAGCCCGGAATATCAGGGAGTCCGCCTGTGATTACCCGCAGGGGTTCACCTGCTGTATGCATATCCAGAGTCTGGATGCATTGCCAGTTTTCTGGCTGTCGCCATTCAGATAATCTTGAGATCATCCTATTATTGCCTTAATGCCTCAACTTCTTCGATGCTCTTTGGTTTACGCTTGCCAATAATCCGATATCCGTCAGCCGTGATAACAATGTTTTCTTCATTGCGTACCCCGCTGAAGTTTTTAAAGTGCCCGATCTTTTCAAAATTCAGAAAATGACCGTTCCTGCCTTCTTTTTGCCACAGATCAATCAGCTCCGGAATGAAATATATCCCCGGCTCGATGGTAGCTACAAAACCCGGTTCCATAGGCCTTGCCAGTCTCAGGGACTTCAGCCCGAATTGAGTGCTCTTGGGCTCACCGGCATAGCCGACCCAAACTTCGCCCAGATCTTCCATATCATGAACATCAAGCCCCATCATGTGTCCTGTTCCGCAGGGAAAGAAGAGGGCATGGGCCCCGGCGGCCAATGCCTCTTCCGTGTCACCCTTCATCAGGCCAAGATCTTTCATTCCGTTTATAATGGTTCTGCAGGCTGCGTAATGTGCTTCTCTGAAGGGCCTTCCGGGAGCCAGAGTATCAAGTGCAGCCTGATGAGCCAGGTAGGATAGCTGATACACTTCTTTCTGCCGTCCTGAAAACTTCTTGTCAACCGGAAAGGTACTCGACAGGTCACCGCTGTAATGCATTTCTGTTTCTGCTCCGCAATCGCACAGGACCAGCTGCCCGGGTTTAAGAATGTTACCATGATAATGATTGTGGAGGGTCTGACCATTGATTGTCATGATAACCGGAAAGGACAGCTGGCCGCCGCTGGCCAGCGCAACTTCCGTGACTGCAGCAGCAAGTTTTGCCTCTGACATCCCGGGCTGCGCCATTTTCATGGCTGTTATATGCATATCTACAGAACTATTTACTGCCTTCTCTATTTCTGCCAGCTCTTCTTCAGTTTTATGATTGCGGAGATTGACAACCCCTTTCACCATTTCGGTGGAAGCTTTTTTACCGGCCTCATCAGGGTTAATACCCAGAAGATTCATCAGTTTGATTTTGTTTTCGGGACGGTAGGGAGGCAGAAAGTGGACAGGACGACCTTTCTTACCTGCCTGGTCCAGGTAATCCTTTAATTGATTGAAAGGCCTGATCTGACCGATTCCAAAGGCCTGGCCCCGCTCAAGGAGAGTTGGCTGGGTGCCCATCCATACAATGTCCTCAATTGTCAGATCGTTGCCGAACAGGATTTCCTGGTTGTTGTCGACATCAATGACAGCAGCCAATCCGGCATAATCCATTCCGAAGAAATACAGGAATGTACTGTCCTGACGGAAATGAAAGGTGTTGTCGGCATAATTCATCGGGCTCTCTTCATTACCAAGGAAAAGCAGTATTCCGGACGGAATGGCTTTGGTAAGGGCTTGACGGCGTTGAATGTAGGTTTTAGCAGGAAACATATGTGTTAACTTTAGATTAATAGGGTCAATATAGGCATATTTCGTCTCGACAAGATGCGGTTTTTGCCTAAATTTGTCACCTAAATTATTCCAGAATGAAGAATACCCGGGGATTTGCCAGTGATAACAATGCAGGGGTTCATCCGGAAATTATGGCCGCAATCCAAAATTGCAATTCCGGACATGAAGTTGGCTATGGCGATGATCCCTATACCAGGAAGGCAGAAGAACAAATCAACCTTTTTTTTGGTCAGGATACGGAAGTTTTTTTTGTATTCAATGGAACAGCTGCCAATGTGGTGGGGCTGCGCAATATGACACAGTCATATAACTCGATCATATGTGCTGAATCAGCCCATATCCAGGAGGATGAATGCGGCGCCCCGGAAATGTTTACCGGGTGTAAGCTGATCCCACTGGAGACTCATCAGGGAAAGTTAACGGTTGAATCCATTATTCCGCATGTTAAGGGAATTGGTTTCGAGCACCATTCTCAACCAAGGGTTGTCAGCATAACCCAGGCTACGGAATTGGGAACGGTCTATTCCACTGCGGAAATCCGGACCATAGCCGATTATGTCCACAGTAAGAATATGCTGCTTCACATGGACGGTGCGCGAATTGCAAATGCTGCGGTCTCGCTCGGAATATCCCTGCGGGAAACTACACGCGATGCGGGTGTTGATGTCCTTTCTTTCGGCGGCACCAAGAACGGGGCTATGTACGGAGAAGCCATACTACTTTTCACACCGGGGCTCAGCTCTGCGTTTAAGTACATACGCAAGCAATCCATGCAGCTTGCATCAAAGATGAGATATATTGCAGTTCAGTTTGAAGCGTTGCTTACGAATGACCTGTGGCTAAGGAATGCATCCCATGCGAATGCTATGGCACGGATTCTGGCTGAAAAAGCAGGCAATATTCCCGGCGTGGAAATTACCCGCCCGGTTGACGCCAATGGCGTATTCGCTGTTATTCCGGAACGCATGATTGTTCCGCTTCAGGATGAATTCTTCTTTTACATATGGGACGAAAAGGCACACGAGGTCAGATGGATGACCTCCTGGGATACAACCGAACAGGATATCGATAAGTTTGTCCATCTGATAAGGAGCCTAGCATAATGGCCGGTTCGATTGACGTATCCATACGGAGGCTTTTTCTGAGCATGTTTTTCCCGGTTCTTTTTTTGCTTTTCGTTTGGATCGTATTCATTTCAGATCATGCTCTGGACCTGGAAATATTTTACCACGGCCTCTATCCGAGAAAGTTGAGCGGATTGCAAGGCATTCTTTTGGCACCGCTAATACATGGGGGACTCAGGCATATTTTCGCAAACAGTTTACCCCTTTTTGCACTGGGATCCCTCCTGTTTTACTTTTATCCCACCCTGGCATTCAGGGTATCCCTGGCCAGCTACCTGCTCCCTGGTATTGCAGTATGGCTGGTTGGCAGATCTTCTTACCACATTGGAGCCAGTGGAATCATATATAGCCTGGCCGCATTTCTCTTCCTTAGCGGTTTACTGAGGCATCACCTCGGCCTCATGGCCGTCTCCCTTCTGGTCGTGGTCCAATACGGGACCATGGTATGGGGTGTACTGCCCCTTCAGGAAGGAGTATCATGGGAGTCTCACCTGGCTGGCATGGTTACCGGTTTAGGCCTTGCCGGCCTTTACAGGAACAAAGGGCCTAAAGGGTATCTAACCTATGCCCAAAGTATGGGACTCTTTTCGTCAAATATTTCAGATAATGAGGCTGCTGAGCGTGTTCCCTGGGACGAATATGAAGTAGAAGGGCCACTTAAGCCAGTTCCACCCCAAACTGAGCATAATACCGAAGAGGTAAACAATTAGCTGCAAATAAACGTTGTCATATTTATTCCCAAAAAAAATGAGACCAAGAATCCTGATCTTTCTGTTTGTTTTAGTGTCTGCCAGCCTGACCCTTCAAGCCGGTTTACCAGCGAAGAGACCCGCAAAACCAGTAAAAAACATTATTCTTTTAATTGGTGACGGGATGGGGGTATCCGAGGTCTATGCCGGATATACCTACCAAAAAGGATCCTTGAACATGATGCGATTCAGGACAGCAGGTTTTTCAGTCACCTATTCAACTTCATATATTACGGATTCTGGTGCCGGAGGTACAGCGCTCGCTACCGGTTATAAAACCTATAACGGTGCAATCGGTGTGGATTCCACGGGTCAACCGGTAAAAACAATTCTTGAATGGGCAGAGGAGAAAGGTAAAGCGACCGGTTTAGTTGCAACGTGCGCCATAACCCATGCAACACCGGCCAGTTTTATCTCTCATCAGGCCAGAAGGTCTGATTATGAGTTAATTGCTTCTGATTTTTTAAAGACCGATGTAGATGTGTTCATTGGCGGAGGTCGTAATCATTTTGCAAAAAGAAAGGACAGTGTGGATCTTACGAGGCAATTGATTGAAAAAGGTTATACTATGGCCTATACTCTGGAGGAGTTGGGTGGTATTGCTAAAGGACCGGTTGGAGCACTTCTGGCACCGGAGCATCTGCCAAAAATAAGCGAAGGCCGTGGTAACCAGCTTACTGAATCCGTCAATCAGGCCATAAGGTTTTTATCCGCCGACCCTGATGGATTTTTTCTCATGGTTGAAGGCTCCCAGATCGACTGGGGGGGACATGCCAATGATATAAAGTATATTGTAGAGGAGGTAGCCGATTTTGACAATGCTGTCGGGGCGGCCTTGGATTTCGCAGAGAAGAACCCGGAAACCCTTATAATTGTGACCGCGGATCATGAAACCGGAGGATTGGCACTCGCCGGAGGGAAATTATCCACCGGCCAGGTTACTGGCTCTTTTACCACAACGGACCATACCGGGGTGATGGTTCCTGTTTTTGCCTACGGACCATTCAGTGAGACTTTTGGCGGAATGCAACAAAACACTGAGATTTTCAGTAAAATGATGAATGCTTTTGGATTCATCAAATCAAAAACCAACTAAATCATGTCATCCAGAACTAAAGATAAAGCCATAGCACTGGTAGCACATAATGAAAAGAAAAATGCGCTGCTCGAGTGGGCGAAAACCAATCGGGAAGAGCTTATGAAGCATAGGTTGATTGGTACAACCAACACGTCCAGGTTGCTGAATTCGGTTCTTGAAATGAATGTTGAATCTTTCGGTCACGGACCTTCCGGAGGGGACATACTGCTTGCAGCCAAAATCCTACAGAATGAAGTTGACAAACTGATATTTTTCGTAGACCTTCAGAATCCGCACGGTCACGAGCATGATATTCAGACGCTGATCAGGACAGCCACCATCAATAACGTTCCGATTGCTCTGAACCCTGCTACGGCAACCCTGATAATTTATGAGTGTAAGCAATAGGAACGGTATTCCTTTTGCATGGGGCACCTCCCGGCCTTTCAATGATCAGTCGGGTTATTTAAAACGGTTGTTTGGCTGCCGGATACAGAAACTCTCTGTCGATGCTGGATTTACATGCCCCAACCGCGATGGCTCCAAAGGATCGGGAGGCTGCACGTTCTGCAATAACAGCTCTTTCAGTCCCTCCTATTGCGGACCTGGCCATTCCGTTACAGAACAACTTCGAATGGGGATGGCATTTTTCTCTGGTAAATACCCTGACAATATGTATCTGGCATATTTTCAGGCATATACGAATACATATGCCCCAAAAGAAAGGCTGATTCCATTGTATGAGGAAGCACTTTCCCAGCCCGGTATCGCCGGTCTGGTGATTGGTACTCGTCCGGATTGCGTGGATGAGTCTTTACTGGATTATTTTGCTGAACTTTCTCAATCGGTTTATGTTTCCATTGAATACGGCATCGAATCGACAAAAGAGTCAACGTTGATCAGGATTAACCGCGGTCATTCATACACCGATTCAGTTGACGCCATCAATGCAACGGCCAGCCGCGGCATTCATACGGGAGGCCACCTTATTGTAGGATTGCCAGGTGAGGTCGAGCAGGATATTCTGGAACATATTAACAGGATCAATCAACTGCCGGTTACTATGATAAAATTTCATCAATTGCAGATCATCAGGGGAACGGTCATGGAAAAAGAGTATACGGATCACCCTGGGGATTTTATCCGTTTCACCGTTGATTCGTATATTGATTTGATTATCAGGCTGCTTGAGATTCTTCGACCGGATATCGTTGTTGAGCGGTTCGCCAGTGTGGCACCACCGGCATTGATTTCAACGCAGCGTTGGGGTTTAAAGAATTTTGAATTGGTAGCCAGGCTTGAGAGGGAGATGATTAACCGTAAAACCTGGCAAGGCCGTCTCTTTACTCTGGATTAACGGACTTTTCTCGCAATCCCAGGAAAAGAGAGAAATATACTATTACAATAAGAGCACCTGCCGCGGATAGAACAAAGGCTGCCTTCATGGACCAGACGGTCCAGATAAGGCCAGTTATTGTTGATCCAAAAAGAACACCCAGGCTAGCAAAACTATTGTAAAAACCCAAGGCAGTTGCTGTTTGATTCTTTGCTGAGATGTTAGAAATCAAAGCCTTGGAGACTCCTTCTGTTGAACTGGCAAAAATTCCGTAAATAAGAAAAAGTAATGCGAACTGCCAGATACCCGATGCAAAACCAAAAGAACCATAGACAATAACAAACAGGCTCAGGCCGAAAACTAAAATTGTTTTTTGGCCTATCTTGTCTGACAGACGGCCAATGGGATAACTGCTTAATGCGTATATCAGGTTAAAGAAAATGTAGAAACCGATCACCTGGGTATCTTCAAAGCCGTTTGATTTCAAGGTAAGGAGCAGGAATGCATCGGAGCTGTTAAATAGCGTGAAAGCAAGCAATCCGATTATCAGAAGTTTATAGTCCTTTGATGCTGTTTTCCAATAAGAAAGGAAGCCGAAGAATGATTTCCTTTCTGTTTGCTTGTGGCTTTTTACCTTTTCACGAAGCAATAATGTGAAGAGGACGGCCAACATCCCGGGAATCACTGAAATCACAAAAAGCAACCGATACTGTTCAGGCAGAAAGTAGAGAATAATGAGGGCTAATGCGGGTCCCATCGCGGCACCCAAGGTATCCATGCTCCTGTGGAAACCAAAAACCCTGCCCTTATGCTCCCGGGTTGTCAGGTCGGAAAGATAGGCATCTCTCGCACTTGTGCGGATCCCTTTACCCAGTCGTTCAACGGACCTGAGCAGGAAAATACCGATCGGAAAAGCGAAAATGGCCATCAAGGGTTTCGCGATAGCACTCAAACCATACCCAAACCGGATAAACGGAACTCTTCTGCCGATCCGGTCTGACAGTTGCCCGAAATAACCCTTTGAAATTCCGGCAAAAGCCTCCACAAATCCTTCGAGCACTCCAATTCCGATTATTGAAAACCCTATGGACTGCAGGAACATAGGCATGATAGGGTACAGCATCTCACTGGCAACATCAGTCAGAAGGCTGACACCAGATACGATCAGGATTGGCCGTGTAATAATGCGGCCGGTTTTCCTGTCCTCAATGTTCATTTGGTTCCGGATGAATTGTGATCTGAACATTCTGGAAATTTTCCTGAATTTCTGATTCTATCCGGTTACAGAAATCATGAACCTCCTGAAATGCCAGACTTGCAGGCATCTCAATGTGGAAGTCAATGAACCGGTAGTTGCCGGCCTTACGGGTTTTGACATCATGGGAGTGAACGCTGAGGTCAGAGAATATCTTGTTTAGCAGTTCGAGTTCTGTGGGATCCCAGGCGGTATCAAGAAGGGGCATGAATGCCTTTTTTATCAGTACATATGATTCCCGCAAAATCAGAAAAGCAACTAAAATTGCAACGATCGGGTCCAGCCAGTGAATCCCGGTTATCCACATCAGCCCTAAACCAAAGGCGACACCTAGTGAGGTATAAACATCAGTTTTTAAATGTAGCGCATCAGCCTCAAGTGCCACAGAGTGCGTTGTTTTTGCAGTTTTGTATAGCTGCCTGGAGACCACAGTATTAACACCGGCAGAAATTAACATGACCAAACTTCCAAGGCCGATGGCTTCAACAGGCTCCGGATGTATCATTTTCTTCACGGCTTCAAAAATGATCCATGCGGCTGCAATCAGGATCAACAAACCTTCAATTACACCGGAAACATTTTCAACTTTTCCGTGACCGTAATTATGCTTTTCATCCGAGGGGGTATCTGATACTTTAACCGCAAAAAAAGCAATGACAGCTGCAAGCAAATCCATGGAAGAGTGGATGGCCTCGGAAATTATACTGACAGACCCACTAGCCAGGCCAGCCAGAACCTTAAGCAGAATCAGAAAGGTATTTGAGAAAACGGAGAGCTGGGCTACTTTTGTTTTTTGATTCATATCTGCGGGGTCAGCACAAATGTTGAGCCCGCAAAAATAATCCTAATTTTTCTCTTTTTTTGCAACTCTACCGACTTCATTCATCACTCTGAAGATATTCCCTGACCAGATTTTCTCGATGTCTTTTTTTGAGTAGCCCCGGGTAACCAATTCCAGTGTGATATTTCCCATTTCAGAGGCATCGTAGCAATCCGCCAATCCGCCGCCTCCGTCAAAATCGGTGCCGATTCCAACATGATCTATGCCGGCAAGGGCAACGATGTGGTCGATATGATCCACCATATCCTTAACTGTTGCAAGTCTTTCAGGGTATTTCTGCCTGAGGGCATTACGTTCTGCCCGCGCAGCAGTGAGTTGCTCCTGTGTCAGGTTACTCCAATCCCCATATTTCTGCCTTATGGCCGTTTCGGCTGCATTTCTTTCAGGATTTTGCTCCGGTGATTTCACATAGGCAGATAGTATGCACATCTGGATGACTCCGCCATTTTTCGCCAGGGCTTTAATCATGTCGTCATTCAGATTTCTGGGGTTGTTGCAGAGTGCCTTAGCGCAGCTGTGAGAAGCGATGACAGGGGCTGAAGATGTCTGGATCACATCATAGAAGGATTTATCCGACATATGGGAAACATCGACCATTATTCCAAGCCGGTTCATTTCATGCACCACTTCAGCGCCAAAACTGCTCAGACCATTATGCAGAGGTCCGGCCGGGTCGGTTGAAGAGTCGCAGATATCATTGTTTTTGGAATGACAAAGTGTAATGTAGCGGGTCCCAAGATGGTAGAACTCTTCGATCCGAGTAATATCCCTGCCAATAGGGTAACCGTTTTCAAGGCCAATAAACATTGAGATTTTACCTTCATCCTCGAGCTTGTAACCATCCTTGGGTGTTAAAGCAATTCCTGCAAGATCGGCATGCTTTGATGCTGTTTTGTAGATATGGTCATAGGTTGCCTTGGCTCTTGAGTAAGCCGAGTTCCGCCCCTCATCCGTGAGGGGACCCTGGCCTACGAAAACAGCGAAGAAAGCCCCATCCAACCCCCCTTGTTTCATCCTTGGAAAGTCCATTTTGCCGCCATTTTTTCGCGCATCGTGTGATTCTGCCATATTATAAGAGGTATCACCAAAACGCATCGGTGTGTCATTATGGGAATCAACAGTGAATGCCTGTTGGTGGATTTCCTTCGCCAAGGTTTTCAGATCTGACTGGCTATATGCCAGATTATTAGTTAATAAAGAAATACAGGCGAAGCTCGTGAGGAAACAGATGATTTTCATACCGGTAGTTTTAGATGCCGAATTTATCGATTATGCCTTTGGTTGGTATGGCCTTTAACATGTTTTAACTTAAAGAAAAGGCTTTTCTGCTCCAGTTTCTCCTCAGGTTTTCGTGCGACATAAACCGGCTTGAGGGTGTATGGATCCAGTCCGGTATGGTATATGGCTGCTGAAAGTGTCATAGGGGTTGGGGTGAAATCCTGTACCTGATCGGTATTCAGATGAATTGCCTGAGTTTCTGCAGCAAGCTCAGCCATATCTTCCAGGGTGCACCCCGGATGGCTCGATATGAAATAGGGGATCAGTTCCTGCCTAAGATTGTTTTTACGGTTAACTTCCTCGAAGATCCTTTTTAATTCATAAAATTTTGAGAATAGCGGTTTCCTCATAATACGAAGAACGTGTTCTCTTGTATGTTCCGGGGCAACCTTTAATCTTCCGGAAACATGGTGTGCGATCAGCTCTTTCGGGTATTCCCGGATGGAGGAGTCTTCTGCGGTTCGCGCGTTTAAGAACAGGTCATACCGTATGCCACTACTGACAAATGCTTTTTTAATGCCCGGAACTTCCCGGATCTTCTTCATCAGGGAAATCAGTTCTTTAGGACTGATATTAATATTCTTGCAGATGCCCGGGAAGATACAAGAAGGTCTCCTGCACCGCTGGCATTTTTTGGGGTCAAATGGTTCCATCCGGTACATGTTGGCCGAGGGACCTCCGATATCCGAAATATAACCCTTGAATCCCGGCATTTTTGATACTTGCCGAATCTCGGCCAAAACAGAATGTTCGCTTCTGCTGGAAACATGCTTTCCCTGATGCGCAGAGATCGTGCAGAATGAGCACCCTCCGAAGCATCCGCGGTGCAGATTGATGGAGAAACGGATCATTTCGAATGCTGGAATCAACGGTTTGGTCCAATATCGCGGATGCGGAAGCCTGGTATATGGGAGGTCGTGCCAGGTATCCATTTCTGACATGGATGGTGGTCCGTAGGGAGGATTAACCACAACCTGACAATGGTCGTGAGGTTGAAGGAGACGAGCGGTTTCCATGACGTTCGATTGTTCCTCGATAATCCTGAAATTCAGTGCATACTTGGTTTTATCAGCACTAACTTCGCGGTACGGATAAAGAGATAGTGTTTCCCGCTGAGGCCATTCCTCAGAAGGCTCCCCAAATGGGAGCGGATAGGCAACCTGGGGAACTCTTCTTAAAATGGTTTTATCATTTCCTTCGCTGATCATCTTTGCCAGTTCAATTATTGGCCGTTCTCCGTTCCCGTAGACCAAAAAATCGATATTCATGGTGTCAACCAGACTGGGATTTACCCGATTATCCCAATAGTCGTAATGTGCCAGCCTCCGGAGTGAGGCTTCAATGCCACCTGCGATAATGAGACTATCGGGATAAAGCCTTTTGATTATTGTTGAATATGTGGAAACAGCCCTGTCAGGTCTGAATCCCGCCTTATTTCCAGCTGAATAGGCATCATTTGACCGCAGTCGTCTATTTGCGGTGTAATGGTTTATCATGGAGTCCATATTGCCTGCTGTGACTCCGAAAAAAAGTCTTGGTTTGCCAAGTTTGGTGAAATCGCGAAGGTCGTCTCTCCAGTTGGGTTGAGGAACAATGGCGACCCGGTAACCTTCTTTTTCAAGTATCCGTCCGATAACTGCCGCTCCGAAAGCAGGATGATCCACATAGGCATCACCTGAGAAAAGAATGACATCCACCTGATCCCAATCCCTATCAGCCATTTCCTTTTTTGTTGTAGGCAGCCATTCGGTCAGCCGATAGTGATCAGGGTAGTATTGTTTTGTGTCGGTCATTATCCTATTGGGCTAATTCGAGAAGTGAACTGTCGCCGTAACTCAGAAACCGGAATTCATGGTCTAATGCATATTGGTAGATTTCTTTCCATTGACCTCCGGTGAAGGCAGCAACAAGAAGTAGAAGGGTGCTGCCTGGTTGGTGGAAGTTGGTAATCAGTCTTTTAGCGATCCGGAATTGGTATCCGGGAATAATCATCAGCCGTGTTGAGAACTCTAATAAAACCTTTCCGGTATCGTTCATGTAGCGGATGACATTTTCAAGAGATGTTTGCGTTTCCGGGATCGAATTGCCCGTATAGGGATCCCATTGGTCGATCTGAGGGGTTTCTTCAGGCCAGTCCTGACATGAGGCCAATTTGACTCCCAGCCAGTAAAGGCTTTCAAGGGTGCGGATTGTGGTGGTTCCAACCGCGGTGATTTTCACAGGATCGAGGCTGATCAGTTTCTCGATCGCCGCTTTTGGAATTAAAACAACTTCAGTGTGCATCGAATGATCTGCTACCGAATCAGCTTTCACCGGTACAAAGGTTCCAGCGCCAACATGCAGCGTTATTGGGACCATGCCTATGCCCTTTTTTTGTAGTTTTTCAATAGAATCGGGGCTAAAGTGTAGTCCGGCTGTTGGTGCTGCAACCGAACCGTCGATCCGGGCATAAACGGTCTGATACCTGATTTTATCAATGTCCTCAGCAACCCTGTTTAGGTAGGGAGGAATCGGGGTTTGCCCAAAAATTTCAGTTATTTCAGCGAAAGTTAGTTCAGCCGGGTCCCATGACAGGCGAACCAGATTTCTATGATTAAAAGATTTAACTAATTCAGCTGTAAGGTTATAGGTAGCTCCCTTATTATTGGTGGACGCAATAAGCAAGCCAGACTTCCATTTTTTTTTATTGCCGATAATGGTTTGCCAGACACATGTTCCGGTTGAGGCGAAGGATTGTGTGTGTTCGACAGGCTCTATCGGTTCAAGGAGAAAAACTTCAACCGGGCTACCGGTTGATTTTCGGAACAACAATCTGGCCTGGATAACCCGTGTATTGTTCCAAATGATTAAAGAATCGGTTGGCAGCCAATGATCCAGATCCTTAAAGGAGCCATGAGTAATTTGGTTGTTCTTGAATATAAGAAGTTTACTTTGATCGCGCTCCTTGAGAGGAAAGTGTGCAATTCTCGCATCCGGGAGAATATAAGAATAGTCTTTGCTGCGGATATCTGTGATCGTCATGCTTTAGGATTCTGATCCGCCATAAAAATAGGTAACTTTGCAACAAAACACAGGATTGACATGGGAAGGGTTAACGTGGGAGACTTAGTAAGGTTTGTTGATGAGATGGGCGAGGGGAGGGTAGTCAGGTTGATTTCCGAAAGCATCGCCGAGGTGAAGACCAATGATGGGTGGGTTTTACCTGCAAATGTAAGGAACCTGGTGGTTATACCTGAACCCGGCAAAGAGCCGTCAAGGGTTGAAACACTCATTTCAGAAGTTATCTTCCGGCAGGTTGAGCATGAAAAGGAAGTGACAAATCTTACTCTTAATAAGCCTCCTGTTGCCAAGTCCTCCAAAGTTAAGTCTCCTGCCA
The DNA here is from genome assembly GCA_001769295.1 of Bacteroidetes bacterium GWF2_49_14. GTDB lineage: Bacteria > Bacteroidota > Bacteroidia > Bacteroidales > UBA12481 > UBA12481. The sequence goes on from MEOR01000081.1 coordinate 73,860, forward strand.
GGGAGATAGATCTGCATATCAATAAAATAGCGGATAGTGTGGTTGGATTGACCAATACAGAGATTCTTGGTATTCAGATGGAATTGTTCCGCCGTGAATTGAACCGGGCCATACGGGATAACGAAAGCGAAATTATCTTTATTCATGGAATTGGTAACGGGACCCTCAAAGGGGAATTAAGAAGGGCAGCAGATCGTGACTTTAGCTGGTGCTCACAGGAAGATGCTTCATTTAAGGAATATGGATTCGGTGCTACACGGATCAGGATTCCGCAGAACAAACCTCAATATTAACTACTTTTGAGCCGGCAGCAGACCGTTCTATCGCTGGTCCGTGAAAGCGGACGAGAGGAAAGTCCGGGCAACGCAGAGCGCCATGCTTCCTAACGGGAAGGTGCCGAGAGGCACAGTAGTGTAACAGAAAACAACCGTCCCGGATTACGGGATAAGGGTGAAAAGGCGGGGTAAGAGCCCACCAGTCCGTATGGTGACATTCGGAGTTGTACACCTCATGGGTTGAAAGGCCATGTATACCGGCAATTAAGGGCTGCTCGCCCGATGTCGGGGGGTAGGTCGTTTGAGTAAACGGGCAACCGGTTACCTAGATAAATGATAGAATTCCGGCAACGGAAACAGAACCCGGCTTATAGGTCTGCTGCTTTTTTATCCTCGTTTTTTAAACGTTCATCAAATTGTTTTAAACTTTCACTTAACTAAGCCGAAATGAATTGGTTATGCCCGGCTTTTTTTTTATTTTTGAAATGACTTAGAAACAAGAGTGTTAAGAATAAAATATTTGACGTTCATAAAAAAGTTTCAAAATTGGGGTTACCTTTTTATAAAGAACAGGATCAACAGATGGTGCATTACACCGTTGAAGCCATCCTCGAGGGGCTGAAAAACAGTGACAATAGTGTACTTGAGTTTGTCTACAGGAAGTATTTTCCGATCGTAAGGTTCTTTGTCATAAAAAACAGCGGAACGGATGAGGATGCAAAGGATATTTTCCAGGAAGCAATGATCCTCATGTATAAAAGGCTGAAAGATGGTACTCTTGATTTAACCTGTGCCTTCAAAACCTATCTCTACTCAGTATGCCGCATACTCTGGATGAGACATCTTGAAAGGAGACAGATCAAAACAGACGACCTATCGGACAATCAGGTTTTCATAGATATTGAAGACCAGATTGAAGATCAGGTTACTGAGCAGGAGAGATTTCGTTTGTACCAGAAGCATTTTCAGACGCTTCACAAAGATTGTCAGGAAATCTTACGACTCTTCCTGAAGAAAGTTCCGCTTAAGGAGATTGCCCAGCTGGTTAATATTAAAAGTGACAAATACCTGAAGAAAAGAAAGTTTGAATGTAAGGAGACTTTGACTAAGCGAATACAAAATGACCCTGATTATAAACGATTAAGAAATGATAGTTGATATAAGTTTATCAGAATTGTTCGACCGGTACCTCGAAGATGACCTCAACATCCTCGACAGGCAGGAAATCGAACTTCGGCTAGCTCAGGATCCGGCTTTTGCCAATCGGTTTAAGCTCCACAAAGAGATTGATCAGGCTGTGATGGAGAGCGAAATAATGCAATTCCGGAAACAGCTTGAAATGATCCAGACCGATAATCCCGATCTTGTTAAAGACAGTCCTATGGAAGTTGCGAGGTTTTTCGAACCCGAAATTGACCGTGCGATCCTGGAAGAAGATGTAATGAGCCTGCGAAATCAATTGAGCAGGATTCATGCTTCCATAATCGATGATGTTGACGCTTCCGAGATTCCTGGTTATGCAATTATTGAGGAAGCAATTATAAATCAGGATGCTGTGGTTCTGCAGGCTGAGCTGAAGGAGTTTACTAATTCACGCTTGTCGGGAGCCTTGCCGGAAGAGCTTGAAGGAATTAAACTCAGCAGGGAAATTGACCAGGCTCTTCTTGAGGAGGATGTCATGGAACTAAGAGAGAAACTCACCGCCATTGGAGACCAGGTAACAGGAAAAACTCTTGTTGTCAGTTCCAGACGGAAAATTATAACCACAATTACTTCCATTGCGGCTGTCCTAACCTTTCTGATCTCCGGCACCATAGTACTGATGCAGAATCCCACTATTTCCGGTAACCAGAGATTGTCCGGTATGTTTGAGAATTACGGAAGCATCAGTGAATCACGTGGACCGGTGGATGCAGTAAACAAAATAACAAACACTGCAGTTCACCTGTATAATAATAAACAATATCCATTGGCCGGTCCACTGTTTGATGTCTACCTTGAACAGAATGATTCTGATGATGAAGTGGTCAAAGTTTATGCCGGTCACTGTGCCCTGGAAACCAATGATCCTGACAAAGGGATACGTTATCTTTCAAGTATTACCTCAGAAGCCCCGGCCTATATAGATGCTCAGTGGTACCTGGCTGGCTGTTATCTGAGAAAGGATCAACCGGCTGTAGCAATTGACATAATTGAAAAACTAAGTAAAAACGATAAAATAGACAGGTATCCTTATCCAATCGAAAAACTGCTGAAAAAACTTCGCAAGGTCGAATAAGCGGCTTACAGTTTCCAACCCGTTCCCGCTGATTTCCTTTTTAAGTTTTAAAGTGCAGTTCTGAAGTTTCTTACAGTTTCCGACCGTCCGTTTCCATTATATCCCCGCTTTTGGCGGGGATTTCTTTTTCCATTGTGTAACAAAAAGACCAAAGAGACTTACTGGAATCAGTAATAACCATAAAATCGCATAAGATTTAGGTTTCGGGAAATCCAAAGTCAAGTTCTGCCCCACAGGTAAAACTGCCGCCCAGAACCGAGGATGAGCTTGCAGCTGATCAGCTGCCGCGAGGTACGCTAACTTACTGTTCCTTAATGCAGCTGCAATAGGCTGGTCCTTAATCAAATTGCTATAAAATCCGGACATAATCTTCTCGCTTGATTTGTCATCCACCGTCCATAGTGTCATAATTATTACCGGGCAGCCAGCAAATAGAAAAGCTCGCCCAAGGCTCATAATCCCTTCGCCCGCAGCCAATTCCCCGGATCCGGTTTCGCAAGCGGACAAAACCACCAGGTTGGAATTCAGGGACAGATTATAAATCTCATGGCTGAACAGGCAACCATCCTCCGTTTTGTCCGAGCCCGGTGTGAAAACCAGGCATGAGTTCATGGGCTTTTCCCGGTCGGTTAAGGTATGCATTGCCAAATGCAGAATGGTATAATCTGAGCAAATGTTTTTAAAGGTTCCCTCCCTGGCTCCATTTTTTATGAGCAGCCTTCCCCCGATTGATTCCCGGGCGGATCTGGCCTCTTTCAGTGTTCCACTCAGCTGTGGCAGCGCATCCCCCTTGTTTCTCAGGAACTCTATTGATTGTATTCTGGCAGGTTTATAAACAGGCGCAACTGCCAGGATAGACCTGGTGGCCTCCTTCTTATGAACAGGATGGAATTGATATAAAGTTGCGGTAAACCCGTATGAGACTATATGTTCCCTTATGAGATACTCATAACTGTGGAAGTCATGTTTCACGGCCTTACCCGATGGTTTTATCAAGGCATCAAATGAAATGTAATTAAGCAATCCATCAGGAATTATTATCAATTCCTTATTCTCAATCATTCCTTCAAATGGTTGGATAAGAATACTATAAAGGCCGGATGAGGCTTCATAAAAGGACCTCATCTCACTGCCATTATAGGTGGAATACCCACCTTTCATGTAGTTGATTAAAAAGTCAGTTCTTGCCATGGTCAGGCTATCCAGTGGAATCATGAAAACCTGGCTTTCCGGTCGGCTCACCGCAATGCAAATGATAGCTTCAGCGGTCATGGAATACTGAAGCATGACTTCATTTTCGCGCAAGGACGCTGCCGTCTGATCCAGGCTGATGACCGACCGGTCGAATTTGGAACGATAATAGTCCGGATACTTTGTCTCATAAGTTCTTATCAGGCTATCTTTCTTAATGTTAAGCCGAAAACTCTCAGCCTCAAGCTCCTTTATCAATTCTATATTTTTAGCGCTCGAGGCGGACTGCCTTGCAAGATAGCCCTGGACTTCGGATAGCTTGATATCAATTTCTTTTTCAAGGGACAGATCCTCGGCGAGAATGATTCCTGATTTTGTTTCACTGTCGCTCATTGCCCTCCATAGTCCTGCCGATTTGGATATTTCGATGAACTCGAAAAGGTTTTTGAGATCATCTCTGTCGAGGGTCCGTAAATAGAGGGTATATGCTACGCTGATCATCTCATCGAAAGAGCTTTCCTGCCTTCTGCTCAACTCAATCTGGCTTGAAGACTGCAGAAGTGTTCCTCGCGTTGAATCTATCAGGTTAGCTGTTGCGGCATAGTTTCTCATAGCAAGCCGGATATAATCGATTTGGCCACTTTCTTCGCCCATATCTCTGTAAATACGAGATGTAAGAAGCAACAGGTTAATCAGATCCAGCGTATTCAGGCTTCTGATATTTTCCGGAGCATTCTCAATGTCTGCATCGCCAGGACCGGTTGCAATAAGTTTGAGAACCTCCCTTGTTCTTAATAATGCTTCTGAATAATTTCCTGTGGATCTAAGGAGATCTCCTTCAAGAAGTTTAGTCTCAACCAAGAGGTCAAGCGGTGGGTTAGCCTGCCCTTCGATTATCCGGGCCATCGAGGCCAACTCCGCAAGAGCTTTAAGTTCATCTTTATCAGCCAGTTGAATAAGTTGCGCTTTATTAATCATGGCCAGGAACCTAATCCGATCGTCAGGCTCAGCATCGGCCCTTTTATTCAACACAATATCAAGAACTTCGCGTGCTTCAACAAAACGATTCAATTCAATCAGCGAATTGGAAAGGTTAGTATAAACCATGTCCTCATCGGTGATATTGAATTCCTTAATCATTTCAATACTCTTATAAAAAGCCTCGATGGCTGCTTCATGATTAAAAAGGTTTTGGTAAACCAATCCCTTGTTATTCAGTAGTTTGGCTTTGTTGATGTTAGCCTTTTGACTCAATGTGCTATCCTTTATACAATCATTAAATATTAACATTGCCTGCTGCAAATACTCCAGTGCGCTATTGTATTCCCCGGCCTGTTTCCGCACGGTGGCTAAATTCAGGTACAATGAACCAATACCTAACTTGTCTGGCCGTGTCATTGACCTCAGCACAGCTATGGCCTTAAGATAGGTACTTTGACTTTCCGCAAGCCGGGAAATATCCTTGAGGAGTACTCCGGTGTTGTTTAAGGCTCTGTACATCCAATCCAGGTCATCATCCGGTTTGCCAGCAAAATCGACCGACTCAATCCATTCAATTAATACAGGCAAGTCTTTAGTATTTAGAAATCTATTATTGTAACGACTTATAACGTAGGCAATTATAACTTCAGTGTGGAAGTCCTGGTCGGGGCTCTGCAAGTATTTCACCAAGGGTTCAATGATTGGTTTCACCTTTTCTTCAGGCAAATTTTTAATCATATCCAGAATCTCATTGGCTCGGTTTTGATCGATTGCCTGGTAAGGATTGACGGACTGACAATGTCCGGAAGCCGACAACAAAATCAGGCTTATCAGCATTCCAACTGCAATATTTTGAAAACTGTTTCTATTCATATGGGAAAGTAAATAATTGCCGCATGAATATAGAAAGAAAGACAGGTCAAGAGACGATCTTCAGAATTATACAAATGTTTTTGTATAATACAGATATTCAGAAGATTAGCGAAATATTTTCAAAATTGTATAGAAAACGAGGTTACCTTTTTAAGAAAGGAGGGATTAATAGATGGAAACTGTAAGTTAAAAACTTCTAAAATTCAAAGAAATGGAACGGTTCAATCTCTCTTCGCTTGTTGCTGCTGCTCTCGCAGTTGATGAAATGATCAATGTTCGTGGTGGTGATGGTCCTGTAACCCCGCCAGTTAAAAAGGGCGAAGAAAGCGACATCATTCTTTAGGACAACGTTCCCAGCCTGGTTTCTTGTTTACGGCAATAATCACTGATTGCCGACAGTTATTATTATGTATCTTTCGCTGGCCTAAACGCGGTCGGAATGCCTTCATTAACCTATACCCGACAACTCGATGCGAAAGATTGCGGTCCTGCCTGTTTACGGATGATCGCTGGTTATTACGGCCAAAAATACTCCCTCCAATTTTTACGGGAAAGATCCTTTATCACCCGTCAAGGTGTAAGTTTACTTGGTATCAGCGACGCGGCAGAGTCAATCGGCTTTTCAACCCTTGGCGTTCGTCTCACCTGGGAACAACTGCTTAATGAGGCCCCCAAACCTAGCATTATCCATTGGAACCAAAACCATTTTATCGTTCTGCAAAAAATCGGTGCGCGAAAAGTTCACGTTGCGGATCCGGCTCTTGGTATTTTGAAGTATTCGATCAAGGAGTTTAAAAAAGGCTGGATTTCAGCTGTCCATGAAGGGAATGAGGTTGGTTTGTGCCTCTTGCTAGAACCCACGCCTGAGTTTTATAAGATTGAGGGTGAACCTCAAAAACGGAACTCATTCCGATTTTTGCTGGAGTATTTCCGGCCACACAAGAAATACCTTGTCCAGCTTGTTAGCGGTATGCTGGTAGGATCGGTCATTTTACTGATTCTTCCCTTCCTGACCCAATCTGTTGTGGATATCGGAATTAGCAATCAGGATATGGGATTCATCTACCTTGTCCTTATTGCTCAGTTGGTTTTAATTGCGGGAAGAACCAGTGTTGAGTTTATTCGATCCTGGATTCTTCTGCACATCAGTACAAGGATTAATATCGCACTAATATCAGATTACCTGGTCAAATTGATGAGGCTTCCCACTTCATTTTTTGATACCAAAATGACCGGTGATATTTTGCAGAGGATAGGCGATCATACCCGCATTGAAACTTTCCTTACTCAATCAACCCTTAATGTTCTGTTCTCAATATTTAACCTGTTTGTTTTCAGTATTGTATTAGCAATTTATAATGCAAAGATCTTACTCTTGTTTTTAATTGGCAGTTTGTTGTATTTACTTTGGATCAGTTTGTTTCTTCGTAAGCGACGTGAACTTGACAACCGAAGGTTTATCCAGTTGTCAGAAAATCAGAACAGCATTATTCAGATTGTATCTGGCATGCAGGAGATCAAGCTTAATACCTGTGAGCAGCAGAAGCGCTGGGACTGGGAGTTCATTCAGGCCAAGATATTCAGAATCAGGGTTAAGAGTCTTGCCTTGGTGCAATACCAACAGGTGGGTTCGGTGGTAATTAATGAAACAAAGAATGTGCTGATCGCATTTCTGTCGGCAAAGGCTGTTATTGAAGGCCAGATGTCGCTTGGTATTATGTTTGCAATCCAGTTTATAGTGGGGCAGATGAACAGCCCCATTGACCAGCTTATTAACTTCTTTCATGCGGCACAAGATGCAAAGATCAGTCTTGAGAGGTTAGCTGAAGTACATGATCAACCTGTCGATGGAGTAGGCAGGGAGAGTAAGGTTGACGAATTGCCGGCCAATATCAGCCTTAAAATTTCCGGATTGGTTTTTCAGTATGAAGGCCCGCATTCTCCAAGGGTGGTAGATGACATAACATTTGATGTACCCGAAAACAAGGTAACTGCCATTGTCGGTTCGAGTGGAAGCGGAAAAACCACCCTTATTAAAATCTTGCTGGGATTATACCGGCCAGTTTACGGCGAGGTCCAGCTAGGCAATAGTTCCCTGGAGAATTACAATCAAAGGATTTATCGAAGCAAATGTGGGGCAGTTTTGCAAGACGGTTATTTGTTTTCAGACACGATTGCAAAAAACATAGCATTGAGTGATGAATCGATTGATCCTGGAAAACTGGCCTTTGCTGCTGAAAAAGCTAATATCTTGGAGTTTATCAGGAGTTTTCCCCTTGGATTCAATTCGCGGATAGGGGTTGATGGACATGGTATAAGTCAGGGACAGAAGCAGCGGTTGCTGATTGCACGTGCGATTTACAAGGATCCCAGGCTTATTTTCTTTGATGAGGCCACGAATTCCCTGGATGCAAATAATGAAAGGATCATTATGGAAAACCTGGCAGAATTTTTTAAAGGCAGGACGGTTGTCATTGTGGCGCACAGGCTTAGCACAGTTAAAAATGCTGATCAGATATTGGTTATGGAGAAGGGCAAGATAATTGAAACCGGAAAGCATGAGGAATTAGTGCGGTATCAGGGAGCCTACTATAATCTTGTTAAAAATCAGCTCGAATTAGGAATATAGCATGACTCACAGTGATCCTCAAATCGAACTGCGCCAGGAAGAACTCCGGGAGATACTCGGAATTGTTCCGCCATGGATTGTAAGGTGGGGGACTGTTCTGATAGCCATGGTGATACTTACCCTGTTAATTGGGGCAGCCTGGTTTCGATATCCCGACCGGATCAGCAGCCAGGTTGTCCTGACCGCTTCGAATCCAATTAAAGGGGAACTTTTTTTGTCAGTCAAAGATGCCGGAAAAGTGAAGATTGGGAATCGCGTTGTTTTACATATTGATAATTATCCCTACATGCAATACGGAATGGTAAAGGGAACGGTTGAGCAAATCTCATTATGGCCTGAGGCAGAATACTATAGGGTCGAGATAAGCCTGCCAGAAGGTATGAAATCGACCTATAAAAAAGAGCTGGTGTTTTCCAAGAATATGACTGGCCAGGCGCAGATTATTACCGATAAGATGAGCCTTCTGGTTAGAATACTTGATCCTGTTAAAGGCCTTATTCGCAGAAAGAATAACCAGGATGTTTAATTTGTAAGCCTCCGGCAGCTAAAATAGTAGTCCTCCATGGGCTCATTAATGCGGATTGTGCTGATACGCAGCTCTGTTATCAGGGTTCCATTCTTTGATTGGATAAAAAAGGGAACCGTTATACCACCCGCCTTTCGATAATCTCCGAATGTTGATTCGGCCACATAGGGCATCTTGTTCACGAGTAGGTTAGCTTCCGTTTTAATAACCAGGTAGGACAGCGAGTCAATGAAGAAATACAGGACTTCCCCCGACTGTTTCTTGATTTGTATTTTATATGCAGAATGAAGCCCTACGGCCACTTTCCCCATTAGTGAAATGGTGTATCCTTTTGTTCGGTAGGTATGCAGGATTCCGTCAAAATCTGCAGATTCCCGTATCTGTGCCAGTTCAGCGCCGGTCAATTGAATAGTATCCAATGAGGAGTAGGGATTATAGCTCCACCCGATTACCCCGTCGTATGCCTGTGTAATTCTGCCATCGTCAAGATGAACATCGAATCGATATTTATTAGGCCTTTTTTGTATAATGCTTATGGGCAGTGCAGCCCCCATCTGTGTAATGGTTCCGATTGACGTGAGGGTTTTGATTTTCATCCTGTTTGAAAAACCGGTTGCATGGGCATGCTGGCTCAAAATTTCTGCAAGAGTTTGACTATAAACTGAAACAGGCAAGGACAGAAGGATCAGGAAGAGTATGAAAGAAATGTGTTTTTTATGCATAGTTAACTCTGATCCAGTGTTTTCGTGGCTCTGTAAATGGCCAAAAGATTGAATAGCAGTTTTTCGGCCTGTGACAAAGGAAGCATATTTGAACCGTCTGAGAGGGCCTGCGAAGGGTTTGGATGTGTTTCCATAAAAATACCATCAACACCGGAAGCGATACCGGCTCTTGCTATGGTTTCTATCATTTGAGGATTACCCCCGGTTATTCCTCCGGGTTGATTGGGAGCTTGCAAACTATGAGTAATATCCAGAACCACAGGATATCCCCATGATTTCATGATGGGGATTCCGCGAAAATCAACGACCAGGTCTCCATAACCAAAAGTCGATCCCCTCTCAGTAAGAAAAATACGGGAGTTTCCCGTTTCCACAATCTTTTCCACTCCAAATCTCATCGCCTCAGCTGAAAGAAACTGGCCTTTTTTAAGATTAACCGGTTTTCCGGTTTGTGCTGCAACCTGTATGAGTTCAGTCTGGCGGCACAAGAATGCCGGGATTTGTAAAACATCAGCAAACCTGGCGACGAAATCTACCTCTTTTGTCTCATGCACATCTGTGAGGACCGGCAGTCCGGTATAGCGTTTAACTTCGTCCAGCAGATTCAGGGCTTCCGAATCTCCGATTCCCTTGAATGAATCAAGCCGGGTCCGGTTTGCCTTACGATAGCTTGCTTTAAAGATTAGAGGTATCTTCAACCGGTTACAGATTTCTTTCAGTTTCTCTGCGGTCTGGAAGAGTGTTTCGCGATTTTCTACAACGCAGGGACCTGCAATGAGTAGAAAACCCGGGTCCTGAGCAGGCTGAATACCGGGAATGGTATGAATAAAGTCGTTCTTCATGGTGGTAAATTAGTAATTATAGCGATCACCCCACAACTTTCTCATTTTAGCGAGCAGCTCCGTCTCCCTGGGATTTTCAGCAGGGTTCCATAACCGTGTTCCCTTAATGGTTTCGGGCAGATATTCTTCATCCAGAAAACGGCCGGTAAAGTCGTGCGGATAGTTATATTTTTCCCCATATCCGAGTTCTTTCATCAGGCTTGTGGGAGCATTTCTCAAATGCAGAGGCACCGGTAAGTCGCCGGTTTTCCGCACAAGATCCTGCGCGCCTCCTATTGCCAGGTAGGTTGAGTTGCTTTTGGGGCAAGTTGCCAGGTAGACTGCAGCTTCGGACAGGATAATTCTGCTTTCGGGCCAGCCGATTTTTTTTACGGCATCAAAACAGGAATTTGCGAGCAGAAGTGCGTTCGGATTAGCCAGTCCGATATCTTCTGCTGCAAAGATCAGGAGTCTGCGGGCGATGAACTCAGGATCCTCGCCCCCTTCTATCATTCGAGCCAGCCAATATACAACTGCATTGGGGTCCGAACCTCTCAGTGATTTTATGAAGGCTGATATAATATCATAATGAAATTCACCATTCTTATCATAGATGGCGATGTTTTCCTGAATGATTCGGGCAACCATTTCATTTGTGACGATCAATGGTTCTGTATCAACCGCGGATTGCACCACAATTTCCAGTACGTTAAAAAGTTTTCGGGCATCGCCGCCCGAAAATCTAAGCAAGGCTTCAGTTTCGATCAGGTCAATCTTTCTTGACTTCAGGTCGAAATCCTGTTCAAGGGCTTTTCGCAGCAGGTCCTCAAGGTGGCTGCGATCAAGACTTTTTAGAACATAAACCTGGCATCGGCTCAATAGGGGGGAGATAACCTCGAAGGAGGGGTTTTCTGTTGTGGCACCTATCAGGGTTATTATTCCTTGTTCAACTGCGGCGAGCAGTGAATCCTGTTGTGATTTACTGAAACGGTGGATCTCGTCAATAAAAAGGATCGGCGACGGGGATCCGAAAAATCTGGTTTTCTGCGCTTTATCTATAACTTCGCGAATATCTTTTACCCCTGAGTTAATCGCACTAAGGGAAAAGAAAGGCCGGTTTAAATGGTTTGAAACGATTTTTGCAAGGGTGGTTTTACCCACGCCCGGAGGGCCCCAAAGAATAAATGAAGGGATCAAACCTGACTCAAGGGATCTTCGCAGGATAGAGTTTTCGCCAACAAGGTGCTCCTGTCCAACATATTCATCAAGAGTTTTGGGTCTCATCCTTTCCGCAAGCGGCACGTTTGTTGGCATTTTTCTCAATTAATATCCGTAAAAATAACTAAATTGAGGTGAAGGCGGTATCTTTGGGCAAATTGAAAGGTCCATTCCCTATGAGGATATTGCCAATTATCTGGGTTTCCGTGTCAGCACTGATTTCCATTCCGCTTTTTGGACAAAACAAATTCTATCCGCCTGATCCATATACCGACTGGGATGGAATCACGCATAAATCCAGATATCTGATTACTTCTCCGGGATATATGGGGCCGAACGCACTCCCGGTTCCTTTCTTACATAAGGGATTGGTACCGGAGCGGGTCAACTGGAGCGGTCGCTATGAATATTACCTTGGCAAAGGGAATCAGACGCAGGACTTTCATACTGATTTTGTAGTTCCCATCAGCGACCGGGTAGGTCTGGAGTTTAGTTATGCCCCTGTTGAGTTCTTCAGCATGGATTCTGCGACCAGCAGAAACTGGAGGACTTATAGTGGGATGGCGTCGGAAGGGCAGGCTCTGGGAGATATTTATTTCGGAACGATGTTTCAGTTGGTTCGTGATCATCAGTATATTCCTGACATCACCTTTGCCATGACCTGTCGAACTGCCAGCGGAACTGGCAGGGAATTTGCACGGCATACGGATACACCGGGTTATCATCTGGATATGTCAGTCGGGGATTCTTATGGTAAGCGGCAAGGGTTCTTCCAATTTGTCCGATGGTATGCTGAAACGGGTTTTCTGGTGTGGCAGACCTATCTCGACAATTATCCTCAGGATGATGCCTGGCTTTACGGCTTAGGTTTGGATCTTGAGTTTCGTGATTTCTATGTGAATCAATCGTACAGGGGTTATACGGGATATATGAACAATGGGGATAAACCACAGATTTATCAGGCTGATCTAGGCATTAGGATTGGAAGAGCTGCTCTTGTTTTTGGCTATCAGAAGGGATTCCGGGACTATCCATTCCAGTGTTTCAGGGCAGGAATAAGCCTGAACGGATTGAAATGAAATGAAATGAACTGAACTAAACGGGTTTGATTATTAAAACACATCTTAGATACCAGCAAAATGAAACGAATTGCCATTATTTTTTTGCTTATCGGAATCTCGACGGGCCTGTCGGCGCAGAACCTGATTAGCTTCGGACCAAAAATCGGTTGGAATTCGACCAGCCTCTCCACCGACTATACGGACTACATTGACGATATCAAGAGTGGCTTTCAGGGAGGGCTTTTCTTTTCGATTTATCTCAACAGGTTTTATGTCCAGCCGGAAGCCTACTTAAGTATCAAAAAAGGTTCCCTCGATTCGTCCATTGATGATCCTTTGACGGGTGCCGGAACCCTTAACATTTCTCAGACGATGACTCTCCGAACGGTTGACTTGCCCTTGCTGCTCGGATATAAGGTACTTGACCTGAAGCTGGTGCGGCTAAGGCTTTGGGGGGGACCTGTTGCATCCTATGTGTTAAACAGGGATTATACCCTGAGTATCAACGGTGTGGATGAGACTGATAGAATCACAAAAGAAGATTTTAGAGATGCAACGTGGTCCGTCCAGGCAGGGGCAGGCATTGATGTCCTTATGTTGACCTTTGATATTGGCTATGATTTTGGTCTTGAGAATTTTATGACGATCCGTTCCCTGGATGATTTTAACCTTCGCAATAACGTTTTCTTTTGTTCATTGGGTTGGCGCATTTATTGAGACAGCTCAAACCCAATCAATTGCCTGTTTATCAAATAGTGTGAAGCAGGATTTGTAATGCCTGACAGTTGTATTAGTTTTATTGGATATTCAGGACCCAATGATACAAATACCGATTTACAGCCTGGCATTGTTTCTGGTATCGGTTATCACTTTTGGATTGGCAATCTATGCATGGACGAACCGATCGGTTCGTGGAGCAAAGGAATTCGGACTTCTTATGCTGGCCTCTACCTTTTATATTACCGGCTATGCTATGGAAATCCAGATGAATACTGTTTCCGGGGTTCTTTTCTGGTTAAAGGTCCAGTATTTGGGTATAGCCACAATTCCCGCTGCCTGCATCCTGTTAGCCGTCAGGCTGACCAACCGTGACCAGTGGCTGGCAAGCTGGTGGATTCGTTCACTCATTCTTGTACCGGCTATCATCCTCCTGTTTTATTTTACCAACTCCCTGCATCACCTGTTTTACACCGGGATAGGTGAGTTTATACAAGGTAAGAATTTTAATCTCCTGGAAATCCACAAAGGCCCAATATATTTCTTTAATCTGGGCTTTTTAAACTTCTCCCTGCTGCTGTCGTTCATACTTTTTTCATCCAATCTCCGGCTGGGTTCGGTAACCAGAGATCAGACCATTTTCATGATGGCCGGTAGCCTGGGTCCATGGATCGGCATGCTGTTTTACCAGCTCAAATTTTCAAACGGATTGGACACCGGTCCATTTGGCTTTCTGATTACGGCCCCACTTTTTGCTTGGGGAGTCTTTGCCAATCAGGTGGTGTTTTTATTACCAAAAGCACGCCATTCGGTTTATGAATCCCTTGGGGACGCGGCCATTATTATTGATCGCGAAAACCGGATGATTGATTACAACCGGACAGCCAGTGTTTTATTGACAGGATTGGAAAGGGGATCCATAGGAAAGAAATTAGAGGAGATATTATCATCTTATCCTGATCTGCTAATCGAACTAGGGAAATCTGATCAGCCAAACCTTCAGATCCGCTTGCGATTTGGCGAATCCAGCCGGACATTTATCCTCACCCGGTCCTCAGTTCTGTCGAAAAATCTTAAACACGATTTGGGTTGGGTTATCGTCCTTCATGAAATTACCGATCAGGTTTTTCTGCTTGATAATTTGCGTGAAAGTGAAGAAAAGTACCGGCTTATTTTTGAAAACACTCCGGTTGGTTTGATTCATTACGATCAAACCGGTAAAATTTTAACTTGTAATGATCGTTTTGTGGGGATTATCGGATCCAGTAAGGAGATTCTTACTGGCCTGGATATGACCAGATTACCGGATCAGAACATTGTAGAGGCAGTTAATCAGTCGCTTGAAGGAAGATTAGGTTATTTTGAGGGTGAGTATCATTCAGTTACAGCCTTGAAAATCACTCCTGTGCGGGCATTTTTTGCACCGATTTCCGGAAAGGATGCATCAATTCTGGGCGGTGTCGGTATCGTTGAAGACTTTACTGAAAGGTACGAAGGTGATAAGGCCCTGAGGTATCGCGATCAGTTTGAGGCAATGCTGGTGGAAGTTGCTTTGCAGTTTCTATCGACTTCGCCGGAGGAGATGGATGAAACCTTTAGGGAAGGGTTGGCGAAATTAGGACAGTTTTGCGGTGTTGACAGGTCATACATTTTTCGATTTGATTTTGATAAAAAGCTGATGACCAATACCCATGAGTGGTGCGCACCCGGTATTACACCAGAAATTGATAATCTTCAGAATATTCCGCTTGAAGTGGCGCCGTATCTCATGACTACCATCCGGAGCTCAGGGATAGTATACATACCTGATCTGAACCTTTTGGGGCCTGAATGGGAAACCGACAGGAGAATTCTGGAGTCGCAGGGAATTAAATCGCTGATTGTTGTTCCGATTGAAACTCATGACGAGATGCTGGGGTTTGCCGGGTTTGATTCTGTTCGCGATCTCAGGACCTGGACAAAAGATGAAATTTCCCTGCTGCACATTATCGGACGGCTGTTTGCAAGTGTCATCAAGAAAAAAGAGTTAAACGATTCCCTCATAGCTGCCAGGGACCGGGCCGAGGAGGCAAATCGCATCAAATCGCTTTTTCTTGCCAATATGAGTCATGAAATCAGGACGCCGCTTAATGGCATTCTTGGATTTGCTGAATTGTTGCAGACAGAATTTAAGGATCCAGAGGTATCGAGATATGCTGAGATCATTCTTTCGAGCGGAAACCGATTATTGCAGACGCTCAGCCAGATTCTTGATTTATCGCGAGTTGAATCGGGGAAAATGGAGCTTTTCATTGAGCGAGTAGACGTAATCCAGGCCCTTGATGAAGTCATATTTCTTTATTCTCCCGCAGCAATGAAAAAAGGCCTTTTTATCCAACGTGATCAATTGGTTGGAGATATGCTTCTGGATCTCGATGACCAATTATTCAGGAACTCGATCGGCAACCTGATCAGTAATGCCATCAAATTCACCGATAAGGGAGGTGTCAGGATTACAACGCTTTATGAAATTATCATGGGCAGGCGTTTCGGGACTATCCGGATTGAGGATACGGGTATCGGGATTCCATTAAAATACCAGAAAACCATCTTTGAAGATTTTCGGCAGGTGAGTGAAGGATCTAAAAGGAATTATGAGGGCACCGGATTGGGATTATCACTTACGAAGAAGTTCGTTGACCTCTGCGGGGGAACTCTGGAAGTTGAGAGTGAGTCTGGATTAGGGTCAGTCTTTATTATGCGGTTTCCGGAGAAAATTGCCGGTACGGCTTCCCACTAAGCGGATCTTGCTATTCGCCTGGCCATTTTAGTAAAAATGAGTATATGCAATGGCATCAGGCCGAACCAATAGGCACGTCCTGAAATCCCGCTGGGACGGAAAGTTGCCTCCTGTCGCATTTCAAAGCCTGATGAGGATTCGTGGATACTGAATTCCAGCCAGGCTTCGCCAGGCAGTTTCATTTCGGCGAACATCAGCAGGCGTCGACCATTTTTATCTGCAATCAAAACACGCCAGAAATCCAAAGCGTCCCCCGGATGGATTTGTGTTGGATGTGTTCTTCCCCTACGAAGTCCTACTCCACCAACCATCCGGTCCAGGATACCGCGTATTTTCCAGATCCAGTTTGCATAATACCACCCTTTGTTCCCTCCGACCGACCATATATTTTCCAGGGTTTTTTGATAATTCTCTCCAATAGGAACAACCTGCAGATTTCTGTAAGAACCAAACTTTGGCACTTCAATGAACCTTGTCATTCTTTTCGAAAGACCGGGGTCATTAAGGGCATCCTTCCAGCTGGACAAAACCAGGTTCTGTTCTATTTTAGCGAAGGCCATCTGGATTGCCTGGTCATAGGAAATGGGTACGATCCCGAGAATTTTTTCAAGATCCCGGTTCCGGCAGAGGAGATCCGATTTCATGCTTTCCACCAGGTTTAGAGCCAGTTTGAAAGAAGTTGTCGTAACAAAATACAGCCAATACGAAGATAATTTAGGCGTCATTACCGGAACCGTGATGATTCTCCTTTTCAGGTTACGGTTACGGGCATAGCCAAGAATCATCTCTTTATACGTAAGAATATCGGGGCCTCCGATATCCCAGGCCTGACCAAGTGCTTTTTCGTTATCCAGAACCCCAATCAGGTATTGAATAACATTCCGGATTGACACTGGCTGGCATAGGTTGTTAAGCCAGGCAGGTGCAACCATGACAGGTAACTTTTCGGCAAGGTCGCGTATTATCTCAAAGGAAGCGCTGCCTGATCCCACGACAATTCCGGCCCTTAAGATGGTTGAAGGGATTATGGATTGTCTTATGATTTTTTCAACCTCCCAACGGGATCGGAGGTGAGGGGACATTTCTCCCGTTGCCGGAACAAGCCCGCTCAAATAAATCACATTCCTGGCTGATGTTTGTTCAAGGTATCCGATAAAGTTTAAGGCTATGCACTTTTCAAGATCTTCGAAATTTCGTGTTGAGCTGCTCATCGAGTGCATCAGGAAATAGGCTGCATCGATATCCTTTGGAAGCCCTTCAAGCTGGGCAGCCTTAAGAAAATCAACTCCTATTGTTGCCAACCGGGGATGACGGTAATCTTCAAGAAATCGGTTACCTGCTCTTACACAACAGGTTACCTCATGTCCCTGTTCGAGCAAGGCAGGAAGTAACCGCCGTCCAATATAGCCGGTTGCTCCGGTTAGAAGTATCCTCATTTAATAATTTGACTCCTTGATCTCAAAGAAAGCTTTAGGGTGATTGCAGGCCGGGCAGTTTTCAAGTGGCTTGGTACCCTCGTGTACATATCCGCATTTTCTACATTTCCACGTCACTTTCCCCAGTCTTTCAAACACTTTGCCAGATTGAATGTTTTCATGGAGTTTTAAGAACCGCTTTTCATGTTCAGCTTCAACTTTGGCGATGAGCTTAAAAGCGGTTGCGACCTCTTTAAAGCCTTCTTCACGTGCAATCCGCTCGAATTCAGGATATAGTTCAGACCATTCTTCATTTTCTCCTTCAGCAGCAGCTTTAAGGTTTTCCAGGGTAGTTCCGATTTTTCCAGCCGGATAAACTGCTGTAATTTCAACCGGGAATCCTTCCAGGAATTTAAAAAATCGCTTCGCATGAACTTTCTCATTATCAGCAGTTTCCTCGAAAAGTGATGCTATTTGTTCGTAACCTTCCTTACGGGCGATTTTAGCTGCAAATTCATACCGGTTGCGTGCCTGAGATTCGCCTGCAAATGCCTTCAAAAGGTTTTTTTCGGTTTGTGATCCATGTAGTTCCATAGGAGAAGTATTAAAAATTGTTAATAGTCAAGGCTTAGAACAGGATGCTGACCAGCAGCATGATATTCAGCGATGTGACGATAGCGCCAACTAAATATAGTGTAAATTTTGTGAGGGCCCTATTCTTGTATTTTCCCATTACCTTTTCTGATGATGTAAGGTAAACCTGCAAAAAAATCGTGATGGGCAGTTGAATGCTTAGCATCATCTGGGAAATTATCAGTCCATTAAACGGATTGGAAATAAGAAAAATAATAATTGTTGCCACAATCAGTGATACAATGACGCCTGTTCGTGTATGGTTATCCTTAATATCGTATGGTTCCTTGTAAAGACCGGCAAAAATAGTTCCGGCGGCCATTCCTGAAGTAATTGTTGAGGCGACGCCGGCAAACAGGAGAGCTATGGCGAAAATTACCGAGGCCTGGCTGCCAAGCAATGGCTTTAAGGTTTCCTGCGCTTGTTGAAGTTCGGTTATCGGGATCTGGGTTCTAAAAAATGTGGTTGCTGCTAGAAGAATCATTGCACTGTTGATACCCCAACCAATGATCATGGAAAACAAAGTGTCAAATAGTTCAAAATCAAGCTGTTTCTTAATTACCTTATCGTCTTTCAGGTTCCACTGCCGGCTTTGGATAATCTCCGAATGGAGGAAAAGATTATGCGGCATCACCACCGCACCGAGAACACTCATAATAATGATCATGGAGCCGTGGGGAAATGAAGGGGTGATCCAGCATCGTGCGGCTTCACCCCAATCAATGTTCACCAGGCTGAGTTCGTATATAAATGAGAGGCCGATAATGGATACAAAGGCGATAATCCATTTCTCGATTAATCGGTATGAATTGGTAATCAGCATAATAATAACAAAAGCAAGGACTAAAAGTGCTCCGGCTTTTATGGGGATATGAAAGAGCATATTAAGGGCAATGGCTCCGCCAAGGATTTCGGCCAGAGAGGTAGAAACAGATGCAAGCATTCCTGTTCCGAGGATTGACCTTGACCAGAAGGGTTTCAGATGCATGCTTGCGGCTTCGGACAGGCACAGTCCGGTGGCAATTCCGAGGTGGGCTACATTATGCTGGAGGATAATCAGCATTACGGTGGATAGGGTAACCATCCAGAGCAGCTTATAGCCAAAATCAGCGCCGGCAGCCAGGTTTGAGGCCCAATTGCCAGGATCAATAAAGCCCACCGTTACCAATAATCCAGGGCCAATATATTTGAATATTTCCAGGCCACCGTAGCCCGGTTTATGCTCCTTGCTTTTCAGGTCTTGTAAAAACTTCAACATCGGGATTGATTCCTTTGCGCTTTCTTATCAGCGTATCAAAAATAACAAAATGAAAACGATAGAAAGACCAGGTTTTCTTAGGGTAGTCCATAAATTGGGGAGATATTCCAGATATCAGAAAACTGACTGCCGATTATATTTGGCTAAATCATTTAATGTCAATGGTTTAATACTTATTGGCATTTTTATTGCTATCTTTGTCAAGATAGTAGTAAGCTAATAAAATATTCGGATGCGGGTAGGTTTTCATATGACTTTGATGCTGGTCCTTTTCCTGACAGGGTGCCAAAAGGAAACACCAGATACCGGTTCCGGAACGGAAAATGAAGTGGTTTTCACCATTTATGATGGCCGGGGAACTTTAAAAAGCGGTTCAAATTGTGCGTTTGATGTTGATTATGCCATGGTGATAATCAGTCATGTTGTTAAGAATAAGCGAGTTTATGAGAATTTCTTTACCGGTACATACCTTGAAAATGCTGTTTTATACACTTTTCCTCTGATACTGCCTAAACTACCAAAAAATCAGTATTACAGGGTGGAAGAGTGTCTCCTTTATGCCGATGAGGACAAGAGTCGCACCAACCCGACCGGCGACCGGCTGGTCAGCGCAGCTCCGCATGAGGGTAGTAATTTCGGCAACAGAATTCCTGACCCTCTCAATGTGGAATTTGAAATAGATGCATTCAATAAAACAGACGTGGGGTTGAGTGTTTTTTGCTTTAATGGGTCTGATCCGGCCGATTATGGATTTGTCTGGTTTCAGCCGACTGTTGTGGTTGTTAAGCAGAAATGGTTTTATGGCAGTTTTTATCCTGATAATTACCTTGACTATTCCGGTAGTTCGTATGATTTAGCAGGGGAACTGGCGGTTGATATGCCCGCCCTTTACAAGGTTCAGGTATATAGGGACAAAAATCTGGACAATACCTTCGCCAGTTCTGAGCTCCTTATTGAATATGGAAATGAGAAAGATTATCTTGCCGGGAAGATACAGCCGTTATCCGTTCAGTATGCCGATGGTCCTGATGCGAACGGACATTTTGAACTCCGGTTTCTTGCTTATTTACGGGTTGGCGGTTCATTTATCTACAAGGAGGTTGGATCGGTCTATTTTGAAGGAGATAATACCTTGATTTACAGGACCCCTGTTCTGGTCAGGAAGCCGGATTTTGATTCTGGCATTGATCCGGGTGACGATAATATCTTTGAATTTGCAATCAGTAATTCCAATACCCAGAATTCTGATTTCAGATTTGGTACTTAAACATCCTTTTAACAGGAAGAACTCCGCTACTTTCTTTTATTTTAGCGCTTGGCAATTTTATAGCAAACCTAAAGCGCTCAAATTCCATGATTCTAATTTTGAAGGCAGTATTGGGGGTAATGACCAGTTTGTTCGGGATTTATTATCTCAGGGATGTATTTAAGAACCGCAGCAGTTTTTCGAATAAGCCCTGGCCTGGTTTGCTGACAACGGGGTTTGTGACCAATTTCTTTGACACCCTGGGTATTGGAAGTTTTGCGCAGCAGACGGCTATTTTCAAGATATTCAAGCTGGTTGATGACAGACTGATTCCTGGCACCATGAATGTAGGCAATACGTTAGCCACAGCTACACAAGCCTTTATATTCATGACAGCGGTCAAGGTTGATCCGTTAACCCTGGTTTCCATGTCTTTAGCCGCTCCGATCGGAGCCGTATTTGGGGCAGGAGTTGTGGCCAGGATGCCTCGGAGGGGGATTCAACTGGGGATGGGAATAGGGCTGCTTGTTGTTGCGATAATGATATTAGGCGGGCTTCTGGACCTGATCCCGCTGGGTGGCGAGGCTATTGGCCTGGAAGGATGGAAACTGGCAATAATTATTGTTATGTGTTTAGTTTTCGGAGCCTTGCAGACAATCGGAGTTGGTTTTTATGCCCCTTGCATGGCGATGGTATATTCCTTCGGTATGCATCCTGCAACCGCGTTCCCGATCATGATGACAGCCACGGCCATGCTAATGGTTGCCGGGGGAGGGCGGTTTATCAGGGAGCAGGCCTACGATCGGAAAGTTGCCATTTCATTATCCGTTGCCGGGGTTTCGGGTGTTTTTCTGGCTGCCTTTGTAGTTAAATCACTCCCGCTTGATGTGATGAAATGGCTGGTTTGCGTAGTTGTAATTTATACTTCTGTAACAATGTTCCTGTCAGCCAGGAAAAAATAGTGTGAGTCGCCAGGCTTACCAATCCGTTGGTTAAGATAGTATACCAAGAGGCCAAAAAACTGGTTTCCATACCTTTTCTTATGCTCTAGATTTAGAATGGAAAATTTTGGGAATTTACATAACTAAATCTGAAATCCATGAAGCAACGAGTAATTCTTGTTTTAATGATGGCGTTTTTGTCTTCAACTTTGTTCGGGCAAACACGTCAGCTAACCGGAACAGTGGTCTCTGGGGCTGATAGGCAGCCAGTTCCGGGTGTAGCGGTAGTGGTCAAAGGATCTAACTCCGGAACGACCACTGATGGCTCTGGTAAGTTTGTTCTGGCCATTCAGGGGCAGGCATCCAGCCTGGTGTTTTCTTCTGTCGGCTTTAAAAAACTGGAAATCCCCATCACATCATCCAACCAATATGATGTGACGATGGAGGTTGATGTAATGAATATTGATGAGGTTATTGTAACTGCCCTCGGAATTTCCCGTGAAAAGAAAACACTGGGATACGCGGTTCAGGATATTAGTTCAGGCCAATTGACAGATGCCAGGGACAATAATATTGTTAACTCCTTGTCTGGTAAGATTGCCGGGGTTCAGGTAACCAGCGGAGGGAGTACGGTTGGAGCATCTTCGAGGTTAGTAATCAGGGGCAATAAATCCTTCAGCGGTAACGAACCCCTTTTCGTGATTGACGGAACTCCAATCTTCAACAATACAACGAACCTCGGCGGTGCCGGTGGTATTGACTGGGGTAACACTGCCGCAGATATTGATCCTAACAACATTGAAACAATGACCGTTCTGAAGGGTGCCAATGCGGCAGCTCTTTATGGCAGCCGGGCGACCAACGGAGTAATCCTAATTACAACAAAAAAGGGAAAAGACGGTCGCAAACTGGGCGTGGATTTTACCACCTCCATGTCCTTCGATAAAGTAGCCTATCTGCCTAAGCTCCAGAATGAATATGGTGGTGGATGGAATGGTGAAGAATATATATGGAAAAGGGATAATCCGGAGATGAGTTACCAGGATTATGCTAAATCCTATGCCTACAATTGGGTAGATGGTGGTGGCGGTGGTGTTAATGACAGTTGGCCGATAAACTGGGGACCCAGAATGGATGCAGGATTGCTTCTCGACCAATGGTCGACCGGGCCAAACAGTCCCTGGATTTCACGTCCGGATAATTATCGCAATTATTTTCAGACCGGCATGAATGCTGAAAACAGCCTTTCAATTTCCGCCAACGGGGAAAAAGCTTTGGGGCGTTTGTCCTTTACCAATCTGGACACGAAAGGGATCATTGATTATACTGATCAATCTCAGCAAACATTAAACGGGAGCATAACCTTAAAGCCAACTGACCGGCTGACCTCGGTGACGAACATGACTTACCTTAAAAAGGAGAGCAACAATATTCCGAATAACGGATATTCCGGGATTGGGGTAGATTTCGCATGGCTTCAGAGGGATTTTGATATGCTTTATGCCAAGCAGCTCTATAAAGATAAGGGCAATGATGATTTTATTTTCCCGGACGGAGACAATTTCTATTATACCCTAAGAAACAAAACCGGCTTTACCCGGGACAGAATGTTTGGAAACACAAGTGTGGATTACAAAATCACGGATTGGATGTCGGTTATGGGTAGAGTGGGGATGGATTTTTACAATGAATACCGAAAGGATCTGACGCAATCGGGCACCCAGGGTAATATCAGCAGAAAAAGGGGAGGCCAGTTCAATCAGACCCAGTTCTATTATAACGAAACCAATGCGGACCTGATTCTGAAGTTTGACAAAACCTTTGGTGAAATACGACTGGATGGTCTCATCGGAGGCAACTACCGTAATGTAAAGGCGCAATCCATGTATATGGCTGCCGCCGATCTGACGGTACCGGACCTCTATACCATCTCCAACGTCAAAGGAAACCCTACCGTTAGCATGTATACTGATGAAAAGGAGGTAAATAGTCTTTTCTTTGCGGCTAACGGATCGTATAAAGATTTCTTGTTTATTGGTGTGACCGGGCGAAATGATTGGAGTTCGACTCTGCCAGCCGCCAACCGGTCTTATTTCTATCCATCTGTAAGCTTGGGATTTGATGTCACTGAGGCATTCAAACTGGAATCCAGTATACTTAGCTATGCCAAGCTGAGGGGCAGCTGGGCAAGGGTAGGGGGTGATGCAAGTGCATATCAATTAACAAATACCTACTCGGCCAGCACCTTTAATTCAATTTCCATGTTCAGTCCGGGTGCAACCTATCCACCTGCCAACCTGAAACCTCAAATCACCTCGTCTTTTGAGTTTGGTGGTGATGTCCGGTTGTGGCAAAACAGGTTGTCGCTGGATATAACCTACTATGATCAGACCACCGTTAATCAGATTTTAAGGGTACCAACTTCATTGACAACCGGTTATAGTGCAATGCTTTATAATGCCGGGGAGATTGAGAACAGCGGGATTGAGATCATGGCAAACATCAAGGCAATTGATAAACCTGATGGTTTCTCGTGGGATCTAAGTTTCAACTGGGCCAGGAATAAGAGCATAGTGAATGAATTATATGGTGACCTTGAATCCTACCGTATTTCCGGCGGATTTGGGGGTGCAACCACGGTAGGCGTACCTGGCCAACCCTGGGGTGTTATTTGGGGATTACCCTTTGTAAGAAATGATGAAGGAAAGGTTGTTGTCGGCAGTGATGGTATTCCGCTTACAACCAATGTGGGCAAAGCACTGGGAGATGTCACACCTGATTGGGTTGGAGGTATTCGTAACTCGTTTAATTACAAGGGCTTAAATTTCAGTTTCCTGATTGACATGCGGAAAGGCGGGGATTTCTTCAGTTGTTCGGCCTGGCATGCTTATGCCACCGGCTCCTATGAGAATACCATCCAAAATAATGTCAGGGAGACTGGGCTGATAGTTGATGGCGTGAAAGAAGACGGCTCAGTCAATGATATCAGGGTTTCTGCACAGGATTATTATGGTGGATCCTGGATGTGGAACAATCATGAGTACTCGATTCTGGACGGTTCCTATATAAAGCTAAGGGAAATTGTTCTTGGATATGACATTAATGTTGCCAAGTTTCCATGGCTCCAAAAGTTGAATATTTCATTGTACGGCAGGAACCTTGCGATACTATACCGTGACAAGAGTACCGCTGAACTCGGGATTGATCCGGAGGTTGGACTTGGAGGTGGTGACTTCGGTGTTGGATTTGAGAATTTCCAGATACCAACCACCAGGAGCTTTGGCATTAAATTGAGAGTAAGCTTCTAATAACGCTCAAAATGAAGAAAACTATGAAAACGATAATCAAAATAAAGTTCCTGATACTGGCTTCAGTATTGATGATCTCGAATTCTTGCACAAAGAATTTTGACGAGATGAACACAAATCCTAATTCGCCCACAACAGTTCCGGCCACCAATGTCTTTTTGCGCGCCACCAATTCGCTGATTGGAACCTTGCTGGGGGAAAGGCTCGACGTATATTATGCGGGTTCCTATGCTGGGCAAACCGCTGCTATCGGATTCGGAGATTATGAATACCGCGTTGATATCAACAACAGTATGTGGAGGAGCATGTATACCGCAATGACTTATTTTGTTGATGCAGCCCGTTTGGCACAACTTGAGGAGAACACAAACCTGTATGCTGCTGCTTTAATGATGAAGGCTTATACGGCTCACCAGACGACAGATATGTGGGGAAAAATTCCCTATTCTGAAGCTTTCAAAATGGCAGATGAGATTATTTATCCGAAATATGATTCCCAGCAGGAGGTGTATGCCGCCATCCTGGCGGAACTTAAGGAGGCTGCCGATTTGCTGAACAATGGCACGGGTAGCATGGGCGCAGGTGATTGGATGTTTAATGGTGACATAACCAAATGGAAAAAGTTCTGCAATTCAACCCGGCTCAGAGTTGCCATGCGGATGTCAATGGTTGATGAATCCGGGGCTAAAGCCGTAATAGCTGAGATTCTGAATAATCCATCCACTTATCCGATCATGACTGACAATGCAGATAATGCCTATTTTGTATGGCCAGGTATCAGTCCTGATCAGGAGCTCTGGTTCAAACGAATGGGGGTAGTCAGTGGTCCGAAAAAGGATCAGTACCGCACAAACAGTGTTCTGGTAAATGTACTTAAGGACCATAATGATCCAAGGCTTCCTGTGTATGTTGATAAAAACAAATATGGCGCCTACAACGGTTACCGATTCTATTACGGTCAGACAAAAGACAGCCTGAATAATGGGAACAATGTTTCACACATCGGCGACCGGTTTGGCAACGATCCAAAGGGATTCTCGCCACTAATGAACAGTGCTGAGGTTCATTTCATTCTGGCTGAAGCTATTGAACGCAATTTTATCACTGGAAATGCACAGGCCGAATATGAAACCGGGATAACCCGCTCCCTGGAAGAAAATAAAATCGGAGCCGATGCCATTTCAGCGTTTCTGACTCAACCGGGTGTGGCCTGGGGTAGCGGTACCTCAACAAACCTTTACAAGATTGGTTTGCAGAAATGGATCTCCCTGTTCAAGCAAAGTGTTGAAGCGTGGTCAGAAAGTCGCCGCACGGATATTCCGCTCATGGACCAGAACGTGTCGGAAAACTATGCACTCAAACATAACAGGCCTCCTTTCCGAATGGCTTATGCCGACGAGGAAAAATCCCTGAATACAAGCTTCCCGCTGGATGTTGTGGAGGATGATATCTTCTATGGAACACAAATGTGGTGGGATACCCGAAAAGGAATTCACTGATGTTTAGGTTAAGGTTAATTTGAATTATGATCGGGGAAACAGGTGGACTTGTCCACCTGTTTCTTATTTTTAAACAACGAAGTACCTGGCCTATCTAATTCGGAAAAGCTATGCATGCAACATTGAGTTTGGTGGATTCAATTATAATTCTGGTTTACCTGATTGGTATTCTGGTGGTGGGAGTACTATCCGTTCGGTGGAAAAAATTGACCAGTGATGGATATTTCCTCGCCAACCGGGGCTTGAAATGGCCCGTAATCGGGGCCGCACTGTTTGCATCCAACATCTCAACCATACATTTGGTGGGATTGGCCGCATCGGGCTATAATGAAGGGCTGGTGTGGGGGAATTTTGAATGGCTTGCTGCAGTGACCCTGATACTCCTTGGTTTGGTGTTTGCTCCTTTCTATTTCAAGAGCCGAATTGCCACACTGCCCGAATTTCTGGAAAAGCGCTATGGTCCGGGCTCCAGAACGGTACTTGCCTTCATCGGACTGCTCGGTGCACTTTTCGTTCATATAGGAATGAGTCTTTATGCCGGAGCCGTTGTGTTTGAAACGTTTTTTGGCATTGATGTGATAACTTCGATTGTTGTTATTTCTCTGGTTACAACCATTTACACAGTGATTGGCGGATTGAAAGCCGTCGTTGTGACGGAAACCATCCAGACGGTGATTCTGATCGGAGGTTCGGTTTTGTTGACAGGAATTGCCATTTTTGCTTTGCCTGACAATGGGGTTCACACGCTTGCCGAACTAAAGGCAGTCCTCAAACCAGGTCAGCTGAGCATCCTGCACACAAAGGAAAGCCTGACTGCCCTTGGTGAAGGGGGATTTGAATCCGGTCTGACCTGGTACGCCTGTTTTCTCGGTTATCCGATTCTCGGCCTATGGTACTGGTGTTCCGATCAGACTATTGTCCAAAGGGTATTGGGCGCCAAAACCCAGAATGACGCACAGCTGGGGCCGATTTTTGCAGGGTTTCTGAAAATCCTGCCGGTTTTCATTCTGGTTCTTCCAGGGGTATTCGCTTATGTCCTGTTCAGAGACGTCATCGGTACCGATGCCAATCAGGCCTTTCCAGTCCTGGTCAATAAACTGCTCCCGGTCGGTCTGAAAGGGGTGATGGCGGCAGCCATGCTAGCCGCCCTTATGAGCACCATTGCAGCCGCACTTAACAGCTCTGCCACCCTGGTGGCCGTTGATATTGTAAAACGTCTCAATCCGGCAACCACAGACAGAAAGCAGATAAGGGTAGGCCGGATTGCGGCGGTAGTTGTGATGGTGCTGGCCATGCTCTGGTCGACACAGGGAGACAAGTTTTCCAGCATATTTGAGGCGATCAACAAAATCGCCGCAGCTATCGCTCCTCCTGTTGCCACTGTTTTGCTCTTTGGTGTCTTCTCAAAAAGAGGCACCCGGCAGGCCGGATTGATTACCCTGATTGCCGGCCTGGTTTTGGGTATTGGTTTCTTTTGTATCGATTTTGCACCGATCAGCGGATATATGTACCTGACCAAGGGCTTGCATATTCCATTCATGGTACAGGCCTGGTGGCTGTTCGTCATTTGCACGGTCATCTATTTTATTGTCAGTTACCTGACTCCAAAGCCGGATCCTGAAGTGATTAAAAAGTACACCTGGGAAAACCCGCTTGCAGTGGTTGCCAAAGGGAAATTTGAAGGCATCCGGGATCCCCGGCTTTGGGCCGGCGTTTTGATTTTTGCATTAGTATGTTTATACAGCATTTTTTCATAATCAGATTATTATGAGGCAAGCCATTATGATTAAGCCTGGAGTGATTGAGTACCGGGAAATTCCGGAACCCGCTCCGCTTCTGGAAAAAGAGATACTCCTTCGCATTAAGAAGATCGGGGTTTGCGGTTCGGATATCCATGTATTTCATGGAAAACATCCTGCAACGCCTTATCCGGTGGTTCAGGGGCACGAATATTCAGGGGTGGTAGAGGCGGTCGGTTCCGGTGTATCCCGTGTAAAGCCCGGGATGAAGGCAACCGCCCGTCCACAGCTGGTTTGCGGTACATGCGGCCCCTGCAAAAGAGGCCAGTACAATGCCTGCCAGGAACTAAAAGTCCAGGGATTCCAGGCTCCGGGCGTGGCCCAGGACCTTTTTGTGGTTACTGAGGACCGTATTGTCCCCTTTGATGATTCCATGACCTTTGAGCAGGGCGCCATGATTGAGCCGGCGGCTGTCGGAGCTCATTCGACAAACCGGTCAGGAAGCCTGTTGAGGAAAAATGTGGTGGTTTCGGGTGCCGGAACGATCGGTAACCTGGTGGCTCAGTTTGCGCGGGCCCGGGGAGCAAAAAAAGTGCTGATCACCGATGTCAGTGATTTTCGACTGGGTATTGCACGTCAGTGCGGAATAGAGCTGACGGCCAATGTAGCGACCAATTCTTTTGCCGATGCCGTGAAGAGAGCTTTTGGTGATGAAGGTTTTCAGACCGGTTTTGAGGCAGCCGGAGTGCAGGAATCCCTGGATGTTCTGATGCAGTATGTGGAGAAGGGCGGTGATGTGGTGGTTCTTGGGGTTTATTCAAAAAACCCGGTAGTTAACATGTATTACCTGGGTGAGCATGAACTGAATGTTTACGGTTCCATGATGTACCGGCAGGAAGACTATGAGACTGCCGCTGCCATGATCGCATCCGGGAAGATTGTTACCCAGCCTCTGTTAACGCGAAATTTTCCGTTTTCGCAATATATAGACGCCTATGAATTCATTGATAAACAAGGAGATCGAACCATGAAGGTTATGATCGATTTATAAACGTAATAACAATCAGATGAAGAATTTTACTTACCATCAGTCGACGAAAATACTTTTTGGCCGTGGCCGGGTTAATGAGTTGGCTGAGGTTGTTTCTCAATATGGAAAAAGGGTGCTTCTGGTTACCACCCCGGCAGCTTCTCCTTCGCTGGAAGATCAATACAAAAGTATTAAGGAGATACTGACTTCAGCAGGTATCGTTGTAGTGCATTTCGATGGGGTCATGCCCAATCCTACCACGGCAATAATTTCAGCCGGAGCCGTGATGGCCAGGGAAACGGATGTTCAAGTCATCATTGGTCTTGGCGGGGGATCGAGTATGGATGCGGCAAAGGCAATTTCCGTTGAAGCTACCCATCCGGGGACCAGCTGGGACTATCTGTTTTATAAATCGCCACAGCCCGACGCTTCGAAACTGCTTCCTGTAATTGCCGTTTCCACCACATCCGGAACCGGTTCGCAGGTGACCCAGGTTGCCGTGATTACCAATGCCGAACATCGGGATAAGTCTGCACTTTATAATAACATACTCTATCCCCAGGTTTGTATTGTTGATCCGGAATTGATGATAAGTGTCCCTGAGTTCGTGACGGCCACCACGGGTTTTGATGTTCTTTGCCATGCCTTCGAAAGTACCATCAATTCGGGCACCGGGGCCTATGTTGACCTATTGGCCTGGGAAGCCATATCTCTGGTAGCCGGGTATCTGCCAAAAGTTCTGCGTAACCTGGGGGACCTTGAAGCACGGGAAAAGATGGCCTGGGCTGATACACTGGCGGGCTTGTGCATTGCCAACGCCGGCGTAACCCTGCCGCACGGAATGGGAATGGCTGTTGGGGGCATGTACCCGCATGTGGCTCATGGTGAGGCTCTTGCAATTTTATATCCTGCGTTTGCCGACTTTACCTGGGAAGCGGCGGTTCCGCAATTCTCAAAAATCTCGCGGATATTAAATCCTTCCTTAGTCGGAGTTTCGGATCAGGAAGCTGCATCGAAAAGTCCAGATGAGATTGTTAAGTTCTTGAAATTGATCGGATTGAATAAAAAGCTCAGAGATGTTAACATGCCTGAAGCCGAGATTGAGGCTTTGGCAAAGCAGTGCATGGTTTTGCCCGATTACAAGGGAAATCCGAGGGTGGCAACATTTGAGGAGATGGTTCAGCTAGTGAGGTTATCCTTTTAATGCTGATAATAGTTCCTGCAATGGGCATGATAGGGTACTATGACATGAAAAAGATTTTTCTAATCCTTCTTGCTATGCCAATTTTTTCCGTTGCATTATCGGCTCAGGATCCCAAAGTCCTGTTTTGGTGGAGTTTCGATGATTCGGCGAAATCGGCGGGTAAGGAAATAACGTTGGCTGGTCCGCATGGCAGCTACCAAACCGGCGGATTAACGAAATACGTTCCCGGTGTCAAAGGCCGGGCCATCAAGTTTGACGGGTTCTCATCCTATATCGATGTTTTGCCGGGAGAGCTTAAGGACGGCAGCAAAGATGCTGAACTGTTAAATCTTCCGCGTAAAATGAGCATCGAGGCCTGGGTTTCACTTGGGGCCTATCCGTGGAACTGGGCGCCGATCCTGACCATGGGAAAATACAAGATCACCGGGTTTTATCTGGGTATCGATTCGAGGGGCAGGGTGGGTTTTCATGTATCCGATGCCACATCCGTGTGGCATGAGTGCAATTCTAAACTGAATCCGGACACAAAACTGGGGCTCGAACTCAGGAAGTGGTACCATATCATGGGAACATACGATCCGGCTGAAGGGATGGCTATTTATATCAACGGAAAGCTGGAAAATACCTATACGGATTTTATTGATCGCAGAAGGATTGTTTACAGTGATATTGACAAGGGGTTCCGGATGGGGATGAACCGGGAAATGCTGGCGCCCACTGATGCGATCAGGGATTGGGCAACCTTCCCGTCGAGGTACTCGCTTGATGGAATTGTCGATGAGATCAGAATTTATGATAAATGTTTACATGTTAGTGAAATAGCCAATATTTACGCTTCAACAAAACCGGAAAATGAACCGGAGTTTGCTCCCCGGAAATTTCCAATCATAAAGCCATCCGGACGATTTGGAGCCAACTATACGCGGCTTAGTTTTTATCCTGAATGGGATGCATTATGGCCGGTGGGTGAATTCAATGATGTTGTGGTTCAGTTTGACGATTTGCCCACGAAAATCATGTTCTGGCGGGGCACCCGGTATTCTCCCTGCCTGGTTTCGGAGAATGGCAAATGGATGGCCGACCAGAGTCGTGAAACCGGCAATAACTGGTTCCTTGCGCAGGGTTCGCGGGATGAAATGCCAACCGGCTGCATGGAACATATGTCGGATGTGCAGACTCGCAGCTCGCGCGTGGCTATCATTGAGAGCAATGATGCCCGTGTGGTGGTAAACTGGCGATATCTGCAGATGGACGTCAAATTCCGTCAGAATGATTCGCCGGATAACACGGGCTTCGGGGAGTGGGGCAATGAATTGTATTATATCTATCCCGATGGGGTTGTGGTACGGAAGGTACTGCCGGGCAGCGGCGGATGGCAGGAGACCATCTTTCTGAGTGAGCCCGGAACGCGGCCGGAGGACAATGTGGAGCTGGCAGCCGCTACTTTGGTGAACATGAAAGGCGTAAGCAAAACTTATTCATGGGAAAAGGGATACCCTAAGTTTGATTTACCGGATGCGAATATCCAGGTGGTCAATCTAAAATCAAGGTATAAGCCGTTCCTAATATTCCGCACAGGTGGGAGCTTCTCAGTTTTTAATGGTGAAGTCCGACCGGAATATTCTCATTTTCCCTGGTGGAATCATTGGCCTGTGGCCCAGATCACATCGGATGGCCGGAGTGCGAATGCTTCTGATCAGGCCGCGCATTCTTCGTTAAGCTGGGGAGATCCCAATGGGGATGCCGCATTGTACGGCATGACCGATCAGGCGCCAGCATCCTTGGTAAGACTTGCCCGGTCATGGAATAATCCCCCGACGCTTACGGTAATATCAAAAGGTGTTGAGAATAAAGGATATGACTATACTCAGCGAGCGTATATCCTGAACGCCGGAGGAAGTAAAAAGGGTATTCGATTCAACCTGGCCGGAAGTGCGGAATCGCCAATAGTTAATCCGGTTTTTGTCATTAAGAACTGGGTTAATTCCGATATTTACCTGAAAATCAACGGGAAGGCAGTACCTCGAGGTAAAGACTTCAGGTACGGGGTTGAATACGACGTGGAGGGGGTTCCGACGATGATAATCTGGATCCGGTGCCAGGGGGAGAGAGAGGCTCTGATTGAGTTTGCAATTATATAACCACAATAGGCACAATAGGACACAATAGATTGAATATACTTGGACGGATGTATCCGTCCCTACTGTGATCTATTGAGCCTACTGTGGTTCTAAAAAGGAATGTCGATTATGGGACTAAAGAAGAATTTATTAGGTATTGCAGGGCTAAGTCTTTTGTTTGCCATCAACTATACCGGCTATTCCCAGGCACCGGCAAAGGTGTTTCCCGGGGCTACGGATAAGACTCCGTCGAGATCGGAATACTTTTCGTGGATCAACAATACCAATGAGGGGACCACCGAGGCGCAAACCCTGAGCAATCTTGAGTTTTTCAAGTGGCTACAAGACGAGTACGGGATGGTCCTGGATATTTATGCTTTTGATGCCGGGGCGATCGATGGTTCAGGATCTTACGGATCCATGAAATCCGCCAAATTTAAGGGCCAGTTCCCAAATGGATTTGCACCTATAACTGAAAAGGCCGGCCAGATGGGTACCCGGTTTGGGATCTGGGGCGGTCCGGATGGGTTCGGGAATACCCCTGAGGAGGAGAAGGCCCGGACCGACCTAATGACCTCGCTTTGCCGGGATTACCGGTTTGAACTGTTCAAGTTTGACGGGGTATGCGGGGACTTGCGGACTGAAAAGCAGGATGCATTTGTGCGGATGATGACTGAATGCCGTAACGTAAATCCCGATCTGATTTTGCTAAATCACAGGCTGAACCTGGGCAAGGAAGGGGTCAAACACGCAACTACCTCCCTTATGGGCGGAGCTGAAACGTATATCGATGTACATATGACCAATGATCAGACAGCCACACATCACCGCGCAGGGGCCCTTTCGCGTGATCTGGTGCCGGAACTGCACCGGCTTGCCGAGGATCATGGTGTTTGCCTGTCATCCTGTCTCGACTACTGGGAAGATGAGCTGATTTTACAGGCGTTTAACCGCAACCTTATCCTGGCTCCTCAGGTTTATGGTAACCCCTGGTTCCTTCGTGATGATGAGTATCCCCGTTTTGCGCATATTTTCAACCTGACCCGGAAATACAAGGAAATTCTGGTCAACGGAGTGGTGCTGCCCGAGGATAAATATGGTGAAAAATCGGTTTCACGGGGTAATGAGCAAACCCGTTTGATTACCCTCCGTAACCTCACCTGGCTGCCTGTAACACGAACCCTAAAGCTTGATGAGGAGATCGGCCTGACCAGGGGCTCGATTGTCGAGGTTCGTCAGTTCCATCCCTCGGAGCGACTTGTCGGCCGCTATAAAAAGGGGCAAACGGTTTCCGTGGAGGTACTTCCGTTCCGGTCGTGCCTTCTCCTGGTTACCACTGAAAAGCAAGCAGGTCCTGCAGTTGAAGGCTGTGATTATGAAATAGTCAGGGATATACCGGGGAAGACTCTTATAATTGATCTGCTGGGGTTTCCGGGTGAGAGTAGAACGGTAGTAGTTAAGGGGATGGATAAATCAGCAAAACAGGCCACGCTGGATGGTAAACCGGCCAGTGGATTAGTAAATGGCAAACCCATGACTATCCGGTTCCCCGGCGATCCATTAAAAGAAAAATACCACCGAAAGCTTGGCGATTTGAAATCCGTTCCCGTGCCGGCTGATGCCGAAGCTTTATATGAGGCTACCTGCTTTGCGGCCGATAATAATGCACTTGAGGCACGGTCGCTCGAGCGTTCGGGACCGACAGCCATTCCACAGGTGAAGGCTGCCAGGGATGCGTTCACGGATCAGCAGCTTTTTGTCGATAGGGGCCTTTGGGACCGCTATCTGTTTGATGGAGACCGGAAAAGTGCTTTTTATCCGGGACGCAGGTGGGGGAGATCGGATATCCGGATTAATGGAGGCTCTTTAAGGCTGGACATGGGTAAAATCACCAAGCTCGACAGCCTGAAAATAATTGTGGGGAGTGAGCAGGGGCTTCAGCCGTTCAAGTCGTGGGAGGGGCTGCGTTTTGAGGTCTCGGCGGATTTGAAAAGCTGGAAATCCATTCTGGGTTTGGCAGGCAAGGAAATGACACTGGAACTGGATCCTGCGAACCCGATCCGGTATATCCGTTTACCCGGTTCCCTGGAAAGGGTTTGTGAAATTGAAGGTTATCTTGCTGGCAAACTGGCAGACAGGAGCCTTTGGAGGGCTTCGAACCTGTTCAGTCAGTACCGCTCTGTTACTGCAAAGGAAGCATTTGAAACCAGTTTTGTTCTGAATGAAATACCAAAAGGCAGTTATCTCGCTATTGCTTTAAATGGCAAACATGGTGACGAGGGTGCCTATGCTGCCGTCCGGGTGAATGGCAAGCAGGTTGGAGCGCCCGACAGGAGCCTCTCGTACCGTAGTAACGCCTGGGAATATCCGGCATCGGGCACCGATTCAAACTACACGTATTATATCCCCTTAACTGCAGACATGATCGGAGCCAAAATCGATGCGGTGGTTTTGGTGCTTAAAAACGGCGTATCGGAGTTCAGTCCGGAGGTTTGGATTACGGCGTATCCCATACCTTATGAGAAGATTAGGGTGGAGGTGAGGGATGGTGAGGAATAGTGAGGGAATTAATGATATCTTTGTTTATCCCCCATTAGTTTTGACTAGCTTTTTGACCGGTCTTCCCGCATTTAATCATGAATGGCAAGAGGTTTATTCTGATTTCATTTTTGTGTAGTCTAATCTTGTGGCTGATTTTTAGTTGTCGGCAGGAGGTTGATTTCGAGGCACCTTCACCCATTATAACATTTTATCCATTGGCGGGGGATACCTCCACCTTTTTCTGTTTTGATGGCTCCGGTTCAACCGACAATATGAGCGAGATCTGGCAGTTGCAGTTTCGCTGGGATTTTAACGGTGATGGGAATTGGGATACGGGATGGAGCCGGGAAACCAAAGCGGTGAGTAAATTTTCAAAATTCGGTCAGGATTCAGTTTTTCTTCAGGTTATGGACCATGCGGGTTTAGAAGGGATCCAATCTTGTGTCGTTAAAGTGGCACCGGTCTATGGAGATACCACCTTTATCGATTCCCGGGATGGCCAACCATACCGGGCTGTCCGGATTGACCAACTGTGGTGGATGGCTGAGGATCTTCGCTACGGGGTAGAAATTTCCGCTGATTCTTTACCCCATCGGGATGATTTCGTCGAGAAATATCTTTACAGGGACTCTTTGAATCAACTGATTACGGAATCAGGCTTTTATAACTGGAATGAAGCGACCTACTGGGGAAAGAAAATCACCAGAGGTATTTGTCCCGATGGGTGGAGACTCATCGATTATTATGATGCCTACAACCTGAACCGGCGCTTCTTTTTGTATGGATCGCTTGACTTTTATTTCAAACCCGGCGGGTACCTGGGGATTGACTTTGATCCGCAGGGTTACTACTCGTTCTTTACCAGGACCTTTTCCTATTACGGGGAAATGGGCTTCCTGGTTATCAGTCAGAAAAAGGCCAGTGATGACCGGTCGAGGCATTATGTATTCAATTATGGCGGCGCCGAATGGGGAATTTTCGATCTCTTCTATGCGATACCCACCGACTACTACTCGTATCCAACCTGGTGGGATACTGAGAATTGGGGCACTATAATGGATTTCAATAAATTAGGTGTAAATGTCAGATGTGTTAAGGATATTGCCAGATAGGTTTTTCAGGACGATGGGTCTGGTTTTTTGTCTGGTCCTGGCCGGCTGCGACAATGAATTCGAGCCGAATCTTGAATCCGTTAGTATCCCGATCGTGTACGGCCTGATTAATCCTGATGATAGTGTTTACTCGATCAGTGTGTCGAAGACGTTTTTATGTGATCAGAGTGTAACCGATTGTTCCAAAGACTCATCGGTACAATATTTCAAGGATGTTAAGGTTGAGCTGGAGGTTCTGAATGCCGGTGGACTGCTTCTCAACCGCGCTGAATTGTACCCGGTTACTGTAGGTCGTTCGGTATCACCGGGCGGTGCCTTTTCTTCGGCATCAAAAGTTGTTTATTCGATAAACCGGGATGAAATCATGATCGATAGCCATTTCGATTTCGGCCGGACGCTAATCCTGAAAATCTCAACACCGGAATATCCAAAGCTGGTTTATGCCCAGGCCGGACTCCGGTTAAAGTTCTGGTTGGTTAATCCACCCGAGCGTGTGCATGGCCGATGGCTGGATTTTTATACTGAGTTTAATGAAAGTGTACGTTGGATGGGTTGGCCCGATGATTATTATGAAGTGAATCTGACCCTTAACTATACTGATTATTATCTTAATTCAACCCGTCAGGGATCTGTCAAATTCAGTTTCAGCGTGCCTCCCAAGAAGAAT
This sequence comes from Bacteroidetes bacterium GWF2_49_14, assembly GCA_001769295.1. Taxonomy (GTDB): domain Bacteria; phylum Bacteroidota; class Bacteroidia; order Bacteroidales; family UBA12481; genus UBA12481. The sequence continues at coordinate 110,644 of MEOR01000081.1, forward strand.
CCCGGAGTAAGCCAGGAGGAGTTTGCTTACCGGATTGACGGAGAGTTGTTTCTCCGGAAGCTTGAGAAAGCCTTCCGTTCAGTGGGAACACCGGATTCACTGGACTACCGAAAATTCAGAACCCTTGATATTCAGGTCGTTTCATCAACGCATGATTACTACAACTACATTTATGCATTAAAGCATGATTCTGATGTGCCCGTGGTTCAGAAGTTTAATATCGTTAACGGTATCGGGATTTTTGCAACAAAAAGAGAAGCCTGGACCACGGGCCACCTGTTGCAATGGAATGTTCTTGATTCGCTGGCCGGCAGTGAGATAACAAGGGCGCTGAAGTTTGTGAGGTGGTACTGATTGTAGAAGCCTTTCATGAATGCCGATAATTCTTTGTGACATGATAATTTCAGTATCTTAGAAATCCTATTTCCTATTTCAATAATCCGAGCATGAAATCAAATTTATCCATTCGCAGGTCATTCTCCTGCCTGTTGATGACCACAATTGCAATGTTGTTCTCAAACGCAGGTTTTTCGCAGGTTAAAACGTGGGAAGGATCCATTACCATTCCAACCTATGGCTGGGAAAACGATGTGAACCCCAAGTTCTGGGGGATGGAGGGCGGGGCAAAAGGTTCGACAACCGTTAGAGCCTCCATTGTTTATCCCTATTATATGCAGGATCATCTTTCGCGAAAGCTGGAGGATGTTACCTACAAGGCGATTTACCTGGAAAATGAGTACCTGAAGATCACCTGTCTGCCGGAACTCGGCGGCCGGCTGCATTCGGTGTATGATAAAACCACCAACCGGGAGGTGTTCCATAAAAACAATGTGATCAAGCCGAGCATGATCGGGATGCGCGGGGCTTTTATCAGCGGCGGGGTTGAGTGGAATGCCGGCCCGCAGGTGCATACCGTAACGATCCTGTCGCCGGTGGATGTGATTTCCGGGACCAATCCCGATGGATCGGCTTATCTGGAGGTGAGCAACCTGGAGAAGAGTCTGCGTACCCAATGGACCGTGCGGGTTACCCTGCATCCGGGAAAGGCTTATCTGGATGAGGAGATGCGGATCTACAACCCCACAGACGCCATGAATCCCTATTATTTCTGGAACTGTACGGCGTTTCCGCAGCTGCCGGGGACCCGCTTTATCTACCCGATGAGTATGGGTACGGATCATTTTGGTGTTGAGTTCTTTAACTGGCCGGTTGATAAGGGAAATGACCTGTCGTGGACCAAAAATTATGCGGATGCGGCCTCGATTTTTGCCGTGGATTGCGGGTATGATTTCTTTGGGGCGTATGATGTGGATCTCGACCGGGGTGTGGTTCAAGTGGCCAATCATGATGAGCACAGCGGGAAGAAGGCCTGGACGTGGGGTCAGGGTGAGTACGGAAGGATTTGCCAGATGGCCCTGACGGATACCGATGGCAACTATATTGAGGTTCAAAGCGGTCCGCTGCAGACCCAGTCGGATTACGGAATTCTGGCCCCTAAAGGCCAGGTTTCATGGAAAGAATACTGGTATCCGGTTCACGGTCTGGGTGATGGGTTTGAGTTTGCCAACCAGCAGGTTGCGTTCCAGACGGAACGGAAGAACGGACAACTGACGGTGCGGATGATCGGGACGGAGAAGTTTACGGGGGCGAAGTTAACAGTATATCAAGTTAAGGGAGTTGAGGGAGTTGAGGGAGTTGAGGGAGTGGAGAAAGAGATATATAATACGGTGGTGAATCTTTCGCCGGAGCAGGCGGTAACCATTTCCTGTGCGTTGCCGGGTGATACCCAAGTTGCCGTGGTTCTTAAAACTGCTTCGGGAAAGGAAATTGGCGCCTATATTAATCCTTTGCCGCTGCCTAAGGTGTTTCCGCCAACACAGCCGACCTATGTGAATAAGGCTGATAATCAGATGACTATTCAGGAATTATTTCTGAAGGCGCAGAAGTTCGACCGGGCGCTCGACCGGAACATGGCCCGGAAGTATTACCAAATGGTGTTGGATCAGGATGCGTTGCATCTGGATGCACTCAGGGATCTGGCGATCCTGGATTTTGAGGGTGCCAGGTACGAGGAAGCGGCCAAAGGATTTGTGAAAGCCCTGAACCAGATTCCGAATGATGACGGATTGGCCTGGTATTTTCTGGGACTGTGTGATCTCCGGCAGGGCAGGGTTGATGATGCCATAAAATGCGGGTACAAGGCATCGCGGTGCCTGGGAACCGAATCGATCGGATTTGATCTGGCAGGCCGCGGGGAGATGTTGCAGAAGAAGTTTAAAGACGCTATCGGGCATTTTGAACAGGCCCTCTCAGCCAATCAAAACAATACGGCAGCATTTAACCATTACTGCATTGCCCTTTTTGCGGAGGGCTCTGGCAGTAAGGCAATGGAACTGGTGAAAAATAAATTGGTGTTAACTCCTACCGACCTCACCAGTAGGGCGTTAGAGGCAGTTGTATTAAAAAATGCATTGAAACTGACAACCCCGGCCAGGGAATATCTTGGTGAATACGACTTTGAAATGCTTGAAACGAGTGTCGCATTCTCAGATCTTGGCCTGCTTGCTGAAGCTGCATGGATACTGGAGAATGCCTGTATCAACGGGGTGCCAGCTGAAAAGCAGAACATCCTGATCCAGTATCATCTGGCCTACTTGTTTGCGCAGACCGGAAATCCTGACAAATCCGGGAGTTACCTGAAGCAGGCCGAGGTCAATAATCAGGATTTTATTATGGCATCGAGGCCGGAAACCCTTCCTGCGCTTGAGTTTGCGATCCGGGTGAATCCGAAAGATGCTAATGCATGTTGTCAGCTGGGCAACCTGCTTGGAAATTTTGGCCAGCTGGATGAGGCCGCCACTCACTGGACAAAGGCAGCTGAAATCCGGCCCATGATGAGCATCCCCTGGAGAAACCTGGGGTTGTACCACTGGGTGATCCGGAATGATCATGCCCAATCGGAGGAGTGCTTCCGGAATGCAATAAAGTCAAGGCCCTTTGACCAAACCCTCTATCGGGATCTGGCCCGGGTGCTGGTTGATGAGAGCAAAAGGCCGGAGGCGATCAAGGTCCTTGAGACCATGCAGTTCAAGGGGATGAGGAGATCGGACATCATTCAGGACCTGGCACAGAATTACCTGGATGAAAAGCGATTTGAAGAAGCGTATAGTCTATTGATAAAGACGCCTTATTTCGTGAATTGGGAAGGATCAACTCTTACATGGGATCTGTTCAACCAGGCGCATGTCGGGAAAGGTATTGATCTGTTCAATCAGAAGAAATACAAGGAGGCTTTGAAACAATTTGAGGCGGCACTGATTTTCCCTGAAAATCTTGGGGTTGGCCGGTCGGTGCGGACCGAGGAGGCGGTGGGCTGGTATTGGAAAGGGAAGGCCCTTCAAGCGATGGGTAAATCCAAAGAAGCTGCTGCCGCCTGGAAATCAGGTACCGAAACCGCTGATGGATCGGCCAGACAGATGGAATACAAGGGGTTGTGCGCCAGGGGGTTGTAGAGACGCATATATGCGTCCCTACGGGCATCTGGCAAATGATCGTGTATCAATCATCAACCGCCGATTCGATCAGAATCTTATACATCCAGCCGGTTTTATCGGTTCGGGTATCCTGAGTCTGTTTCATCAGGATTCCGATGATTTTCTCTTTCGGATCGGCGAAAAATTGTGTATTGAAATAGCCGCCCCAGTTGAACGTGCCCAGGCTTCCCAAACCACCGGTATCCTGACCTTTCTGATCAACCACACCGAATGCCAGGCCGTAATGCTCAACTTTTCCCTCCGATAGGCTTGGGTACTGGTTGCCCATGATCGTCTGGATGGTTGTTCGGCTCAGGATTCTGACCCCATTTAATTCGCCACCATTGAGATACATCTGGAGAAAGGTAGCGTAATCTTTTGCAGTGCTGCACAGACCTGCACCTCCAGAAAAGAAGCGTTTGGCTCCTTTAACCGGATAGTCAGGGTCGTAGAAGGTAACCGGGTAGCGGACCCATTTGCCATCAACAGGGTATTGAACCGGGACCAGTCGGCCGGCTTTAGCCGCCGGCAGGTAAAAACCCGTGTCGGTCATGCCGAGCGGATCGAACAGCCGGGTCTTCAGGAATACATCAAAGGGCATTCCCGAAATCACTTCAATAAAGTATCCCAGCACATCGAGGCCTTCAGAATAGGTATAGTTTTCTCCGGGATTATGGTGCAGCGGAAGTTTGGCCAGTTTCTTGACACTTTCGCCAATGCTGATGTTCTCCGTTGTAAACAGGTCGGTAACCCCCGCTTTCTTATATATCAGGCTGAATCTCTCGTCGCCGTCAATCTCGCCGTACCCGATTCCTGAGGTGTGCGAGAGCAGGTGCCGGATGGTGATTTCCCGGGATGCCGGTTTTGTGGTATACGTGGTGTCGCTGTAGGTAAAGGTATTTAGGATGCCCGGGTTTTTGAATTCCGGGATATATTTCGAGATAGGGTCGTCCAACCGGAATTTCCCTTCCTCCCAGAGCATCATCACCGCGGTTGAGGTGATCGCCTTGCTTTGTGAGGCAATCCTGAAAATATCATCGCGTTTCATAGGTCTTTTAGTGGCGTTATCGGCCATTCCAAATGCTTGGTAATAAACGATCTTGCCGTTCCGGGCAACCAGGGCGACCATACCCGGGATGTCACCTTCTTTAACGGCATCTTCGCACATTTTATCGATCCTTGACAATCTTGCGGCCGACATTCCGACACTCTCG
>MEOR01000082.1:0-534 GCA_001769295.1 Bacteroidetes bacterium GWF2_49_14
GGTCCTGCCGGCACGGCCACCAATCCATCGCCCCGTAAGGCTCCGATAAGGTATAGAGAACCGGAACCCCCTCGTGCTTATCCACGGTGAAGGAGCCCGAGCCGTTGTCCGGAGGGACGCCGTTGTAGTCGACCATGATGGAGTCGAGGCCGACCGATGACGGATGACCGATGACCGACGTCGGTCGTCCGTCGTCTGTCGTCCGTCGGTCATCCGTCGGCGGTCGTCCGTCGTTCCCCAGCGAGATCCTCAGCTGATTACTTCCCCTGCTATACGAAGAAATCAGCTCCCCGTGGTACCGCACAGCTGTCACTTGCAGGCTGTCGGCCAGATCAAAGACTATCTCCCGCAGGTTGTCCGTTATCGGAACAAAATAGGTTGATACAGAGCCGGATACATATCGAACGGCAGGATCGAGGGATAATAATATGCGGTGGAATTTTATATCGATCGTAGGGGAGGACCCGTGTGTCCTCCCGTCATTGGACCCGAGTGTCCTCCCGATTTGGAGCGATTTCAAAGATTTGGCGCGGA
>MEOR01000082.1:580-1762 GCA_001769295.1 Bacteroidetes bacterium GWF2_49_14
GAAAGGCGAAAGGCGAAAGGCGAAAGAAAGAAGAAAGATGAGGAAGATTCGAAAGAAAAAATAAAAAAGACGGGATGATTTTTCCATTTGTGGGCGATTGATGCATCTATATTGGAAAAATACGACAATATGAATGATCTGCAAAACCGACTTTTCAATTTCGGCGCGGAAGTGCTGAAATACCTGAAGGGTTTGCCTAACACCCCGGAGAACCGGATTATACGTGATCAACTTGGACGATCGGCTACATCTCCCGGAGCCTCCTACGAGGAGGCGCAGGCCGGTTGCTCTCCGGCCGATTTTCATAATAAAATCAACATCTGCCTCAAAGAAATGCGGGAATCAAACTATTGGCTTAGAATGCTGAATGCAGTTAATGGAACTGACAGTGACCTGGGTTTTTTTATTGCAGAATCCGGAGAATTAATGAAAATTCTCGGCTCCATCAGCGCAAAGACGCAAAACCACCGAAAAATAAAATCTTGATAATTAAGGTCTTGTAATCTTTCTTTCGCCTTTCGCCTTTTTTCTTTCGCCTTTTTCTCCATTTCCCTCCCCTTCCCGCATATATACTTTATGAACAAACATTCCACCCCATGAAAACCGAACCCTCTTCCTGGGATCTTATCGAGCGCGATCCGCTGCTGCGGACGGAGCTGGGACAGATTGAGCGGCTGGAAAGCGATCCGGAGAGGATGATCGCGGAGCTCATCGGGTTTTATGGGAAGGTCGAAAAAATGATCAAACTAACGGCACTGATATGCGAAGAGGTTTAGTAGTTTTTATCCTGATGGGGTTCGCAGCCCTGATGAGCGCCCAAACCCTGATGTACCCGGGCGACCTGGCCATCATTAACGTGAATGCCGACGGCACCAAGAATTTCGATGTGGTGCTGTTCAAACCGATAGCGGCCGGCACGGTGATCTGTTTTACCGACGACGCCTGGATCAACGCCACCCAGAGATTCAGAGGATCGGAAGGTATCCTCACCTACACCGCCCCCTCGGATCTTGCCGCCGGATCGGTAATCAATTGTCCCGGCACCGACGGCGGCAGCGGCTTCGCCAAAACTTCCGGCTCCTTCAACCCCTCCGGCTCCGGCGATAATATTATTGTATACCAGGGCACCCCCGACGATCCCTTCTTTCTCTACGGCACCGGCTGGGCCCGCGGCGCCACCGT
>MEOR01000082.1:1797-4967 GCA_001769295.1 Bacteroidetes bacterium GWF2_49_14
CCGATATTCCCCCCGGCCTCTCCGTATCGGAATATACAATCACCTCCCTCGGCACCGTCGATAACTACTGCTACAACCCAACCTCCCCCACCACCGGCACCCTCACCGACCTCCTCACCGCCCTCGCCACCCCCGCCAACTGGACCTCCCACGATACAAATGCATTTTCCGCCATAACGAACGAGTTTACCCTAACCCCCACCATTTCAACCATTTCAACCCCTTCAACCATTTCAACCCTACCCGATACCCACGCCTCACTACACCTCACCTCCTCACTAACCTTAAGCGGCCCACTAACCTGTCAATCTATTACGGTAGCTCCGGGCGGGTCACTCACCCTCCTCCCCAACTCCCTCCTCCGCGTGTATGGCGAGATCACCAACCAGGCCGGCACATCAGGAATAATCATTAAGTCCGATGAAACCGGCTCCGGGGCGCTCATCCATTCCTGTGAGGGAGTGGAGGCAACCGTAGAGCGATTTATCGGGCCAAACCAATGGCATTTCGTGTCCAGTCCGGTTGCAGATCCCGGACCCATAACCACACTTTTCGGCACCGTAGCCAATCATCTCATCGGAATATATTATTTCGATGAACCTGCCGGGCAGTGGGTTTCCGCGAGCGGGACCGACATGATTGCCGGCAGGGGATACAATATTTTTTACTCCGATGAGGGTCGTACAGTTTCCTTCCGCGGTACCCTCAACAGTTTCCGATTCCGTAGGTGGTTACAGGTAACAAGGGGTTCCGGCGCGGGCTGGAACCTGCTCGGAAACCCCTTCCCCTGTAGCATTTCCTGGGGCACTGCCGACCAGGCCGATGCCCCCGGCTGGAAAAATCAGGCTACGGCACTTGAACATAAATCGATCTATATCACCACCGGCGGCTCCGGTGATGGCACAACCTTTGCAACCTACAACGGAACATCCGGCATTGGGGTGCCGGACAACGGGGTGGGAACTATCGCATCGGGACAGGGATTCTGGGTGAGAGCCGCCGGGGGTGATTCTTTGGGGGTAGGGCATTTTGCCAAAAGTCCCCAAACCGGCAATTTTAAAACAGGGACCCGTATGGACGGATCCCGTAGAGACGGATTATTAAGAGACGCATCATTATGCGTCTCTACAACCGCCCTTGCCGAATCCTGTAGAGACGGATTATTATCCGTCTCTACCACCGCCCTAGCCAAATTCCGTAGAGACGGATTATTATCCGTCTCTACACCCCCCGCCGATGAATCTGGTAGAGACGCATTATTATGCGTCTCTACGACCCCCTGCGAAATGCCTGGTAGAGACGGATTATTATCCGTCTCTACGGAGCCCCTGCCCATTGCGCGGGTATCAGTAACCTCGCGGGTTACCGGCAAATCGGATCAGGTCGCAATCGTTTATGACGCCCGATCTGAAGCCGGCGTCGACCGGTTCGATTCACCCAAACTCAGCGGCACCGGCCTTCAGATGTATCTTATAACCCAGGGAAAACCCCTCGTCATCGACTCCCGCCCTTCCCCCCAAACCACTCCCGACTCGATACCCATAACCCTAAATATCCCGGAACCCGGCAATTATGAAATCCGTCTGGCCCATCCCTCCAATATCACATTATCACATTTCAACACTTCCACAATTTCACCGGGCGTCCGCATGAACGCCCCTTTGGGAACAAACGTTTTCTTTTCTCTCTCCTTCATCCTAGAGGACCGGCTCCTCGGCGTGAGGCACGCACTAGTAGACAACCCTGTTTATGCGTTCTCCGCCGGGGCCGGGATCCTCGAGGGTAGATTCGTGCTTAGAAGTTACCGGGGTGAGAGTGTGGAAATGTGGAAGAGTGATAATGTGATAGGAGCGGTTCCATGGTATGCTTATAGTCAAGGCGATGAACTGGTATTCATGTTCTCGAAGAAACCAGATCATGAGACTAACATGAGGATTATTGATTGTTTGGGAAAAGTAATCGTAGCATTTCCGGTAAATGGCTCTGGTGGGCAGATCCGTATCCCAAAACCATTGGTGAATGGAATTTATTTTGTGCAATTGCTTAGCCCGGATTATCCTGTTCTAAGAATTCTGAATTATTGAGATGGAAGAATTTTATGAGTTCTCATTTGAAAGGCTGGGAGCATGGAAGCTGGCACGGCAATTAGTCAGGGAAACGTATGTTCTGCTCAGGAAATCATTATTACCAAATCAGCTTTGGGAGCCTCATAGAACTACTTAATTTAATGATCCTTGCTAATGATCTTGAATATATCACCAAAGATGAGTACTCAACAATACGAAAGAAAATTCATGTAGTTTCCATAGTCATAACCGGTCTCTCCAAATCCACAAAACCTCCCTCCTAGCATATCACATTTCCACATTTCCACCTTCCACAATATCACATTTCCACTTTCCACCTTCCACAATAACACAATCTGTCATGAAAAAGAAAAAGAAATTTCACCCCCCCACCGTCCGCCGAATCACGTTAGATCCCACCGTATCCCTCACCATGATGTCCACGCCGCCCGGCAATCCGGGAACCGCGCCGGGGTTTGGGGCGCCGGAGTGGGGGAGGAGGGGACTTTGAGACGGAGAGACCAAGAGACTGTAAGACTTTGAGACTGTAAGACTGTAAGACTGTAAGACTGTAAGAGAATGAAGATTAGAAGTCATAAGGATTTGCTGATTTATCAGAAATCATTCAGGGCGGCAATGGATATTTTCCACTTGTCAAAGTCGTTCCCCAAGGAGGAGATGTATTCTTTGACTGACCAGGTCAGGCGATCATCACGATCTGTTGCGGCGAATCTGGCCGAGGCGTTTAGGAAAAGGCAGTATCCCAGATCCTTCGTTGCAAAATTGGTGGATTGTGAATGCGAGGCAGCCGAAACTCAGGTATGGCTTGATTTTTCTGTGGAATGCAACTATTTAGGCCACGAAGAGGCAGCAAGGTTAACTAAGGAATACGATGAAATAATAGCCATGGCATTAATCATGAAACTCAACCCCGAACAATGGAAACCCTGATCCCCGTCTTATAGTCTCACAGTCTTACAGTCTTAAAGTCTTACAGTCTCAAAGTTTTATATATCCCACAAATCCACCCCACCGTCTCCTCAACCGTCCGGTACCTGAAATCAAGTGCTTCTTGGATTTTTGTCCCGTCATAAAACGAAATGC
>MEOR01000083.1 GCA_001769295.1 Bacteroidetes bacterium GWF2_49_14
CTCCTTCATGGCGCCTTGCAGGACGAGGCCGCCTACGGGTCTCCAGCCCTGACTTCCGGGGTTGACCCAGAGAACAATACCTTTCCCGCTGGTAGCGAAATCACGGATGGCTGCAATCAGGTGTGCAGACCACACCCAGGTACCTGAAAACAAGATGATTGAATCCACATCATCCATTTTCTTAAACTTTCGGAAACAATCCCTTGCTTCTTCCTTTGTTGAGAGAATGGTATCATGGATCAGCAATTCGAGACCCGCCCGCGTCAGGGCAAGTTGTGCATTCCCGATCAGTTTTTCATCAATAAACGGCGTTCCCATCGGATCTTGCAAACCGTCTTTATGCACGCCAAAAACAATGAATCCAACTTTTGATTTTATCATTTTTACTTGGTTAAAATTGAATTTAGGGAAGGGATAATTTTCAGGATGTTTTCAAAATAAATCTTCTTCAGCACCTCCGGAGGTAATCCAATTCCACAAATCGGCCAGCGGGCCCGGTCAAAGGTTCCGTCATAATCCGGGGAATAAAAGGACTCATCAAACGTTTCAAGAAACCTGAAGTAAGATTGGTACATGTCCACCGAGCTCTCAATGTTGGCGGGCATATCGGATCCGAAGACAATTCTGTCCTGATGTCGGATAAATAGTTCCCGTGATGAATAGGGCTGGCGGCCCAACTCATCCATCCGGGCTGAGAAATCGATATAAACATTGGGATTTTCATCCAGGAGCCTTGAGACGTAGGACAGGTTTTCAGCAAAATTGGCTACATGAGGCAAGATGAAAATGGTTCCGGGATGACGCCGGATCAGGTTATCCCGTCGCTTAAGAAGTTCCTGCTTTCCGGGGAATCGGGGATCGGAAAAGCTCCATGAGGGAAATTTTTTCAGAGAATCAAAGTGTTCATTATCAGGAGTTACCGCTTCAAAAAATCCATAAGGATCAGCCTGATGAATAAGAACCGGCATATTCAGTTTTCCCGCTTCCTCCCAGATGGGTGCCAGTCTCTCATCATCGGAATGGATCAGGCTACCTTTAGAGTCCCGGAAATGAAGTCCAAGTTCCTTGAGAATTTTTAATCCTTTAGCCCCCTTATTGCGGTGGTCATGCAACAGTTCGATACACTCTATTACGAACGTTGCAGGATCAATGAAAAGGGCTTCGGTTGCCGGCCTGGCAAAGGAAGCCATGGTAAAGCAGTAAAAACGGTCGGGATGTGCAGAGCCAAAGTGTGAAAAGAAATCATCGATATTTCCACTCTTGATTGAATAGGCACCGCTGCTGAATTCAACCCCGACATTGCCGGTCACATCGCAAAAAGCAGCAACACCAACCGTGTCCATCGTTTTCAGGACCCGATCCACATCCAGGCAACCCCACAAATGGTTGTGGGCATCGATCACCGGGAAAGCAGCCTTTCGCGGGATATGCTCCTCCCTGAACAGGTAGATTTTCCTTTGCATTCTTATCTGGTTTGCATTTCCATTTCCACTCCGTCCACAATTACTTTTTTTACGGGAATTTCACCATAAACCACCCTGATGAAGGGTTTTCCGCTTTTCAGCCCGACATTACCGAATCCGGTTTCCGTTGACAAAAAGCTGGTGAAATTGCCGATCCTTGAGTCAATAAACAGGGTGCCGCTCACCGCATCAAACCTGACCCCGGTTAAGGCCTGAAGCAATGCATAGCTTGACAGTGCCCGTGCGTACCAGTGACCGCATTCGAACTCATCGAAAGGATTCCGCACCCGTCCGTCATACCGCATCCTGCAGGTTCTTACGATTTCCAGTCCCTTTTCCACTTCCGATTTAAACATCAGGTGACTGGCCACCTGGTACTCAATTCCCGTCCAGACTTCATTGCTATAGATAAAAGGCAGGGAAAGCTTGCCGCCTTTGGGCCAGGTGCACAGGAGCAGGCCTCCCTCGTTACCGGCCGCATAGGTGGGTCGTTGGGGGTTGACATGATCGGTAAGGTCCTTTTTCAGATTATACTTATGAATGGCTAGCAGATGACTCCTGACTTTCTCATTATCGGCGGCCTCTTTGAGCCCGCTGACCGAAGCCAGCCACATTCCCAGAATTCCATCTGAAAGGCATCCTTTTCCATACTGATATTTCGGGCCCTCTTCCTTCAGCAGCTCCAGTGCTTCTGGTGTATAGGATGTTCTGTAGCTGCTTTTTGCAGCATCAACCGGATTCGGGGATTTAAGCCCGTCGATTTTAACTCTTTGGATAAAATACTCACCATCAAAAAGTTCTGATTCGAGGAATGCCTTACCACGGGCCAGTAGCAGCTGATAATCATCAGCTGGAACCTGTAGTTCCCTGCTCATTTCAATGAAGGCCGTCAGGGCTCCAAGGTAAAAGCTGGTACACATCCCGTCGGGTCCCCAGAACTCAATGTCGTACGTATTGTGATGGGGTTCTTCAAGATAGCCCTTATGGCCGGGATCCCATGTTTCAATGCAGTAATCAAGGCTTTTCCTGACGTAGGGGAACATCTTCCTTAGCCATTCTGTATCGCCGCTGATTCTCCAGTCCCTATATGTTTTCATGATACCGCCCAATTGTCCGTCAGCAGCTGCATGAAAATCATGTGGTGGTTCGGAGATAGGCAGGTTAGTTCTGAAGTTCTGGTGTCCTTTATCATTCTGACTAACCAAAAATTCCGTCTCCCTTAAGGTTCTCTCCAGGCTTGGGAAGAGGTGTGGAAGTGCCTGAGCATAGTTCCAGACATGCGTGCAGCTTCCGTGACAGCTGCCCTCCTGATCATCGCAGCCCTCCCAGGCCCAGAGCCGGCCATCGGTCTGCCTTAAAACAGTAGGTGATTTGAGGATGGTCAGGTTGGCTGCAACCGCTTCGATCACTTCATCCGGAAGGGTCGAGTTGAAAAAGGCATCACGAAACAATTCACTTTTCTTTTTAAGATCGGTGTAATTTTGCCTCCAGTAGTCCATAACCTCCCGGAGTCCGGCAAATTTGCCGGAATACCACGGTTGATAGGGGGGAAGCTTTTCGGTAGTTCCGGGTTTGTTTCCGATGGACAGGCCTGATTCGGGCATATACCAGCAGAAATTAATGGTTATAGTCCTTTCCTCGCCCGGGTTGAGTGTGAATGGAACGTAAATGGAGGCACCCGGGGCGGGTGTTTCTACCGGCGGGTTAGCCGGCGTTTTACAGCCTTCAATGTTTTTCCACAGTATCATATGGGGGTCAAACCATTCTCCCCTGAACCAGCAGTAATCAATGATTGCACTGTCATCATCAGTAAAAACCGATAATCCGGTCAAACTTTCAGAGCCCTTGCCCGGAGATTTCACGGTTAAAATGAACCCCTTGTCAGCCTTCAGTATTCTGCCCGTCCATTCCACAACAATATTCCTCGAATTCCATGAAAAGACGGCTTCGATTTTTTCGGAACCGGTATTCCTGAATTTATAGATCATGGCACCCGCGGGCAGGCTGGAATTGTCGGCATCACCCGGAATGAAAGGGCTCCAGCCGGTAACTTCTGCGGATAACGGGAGATCCCGGTCGTTAAGAGAAAGGGTTGCAAAAGGAAATCGGGGCAGGAAACGTCCTTCCTCAAACCTGGGAAGTCCGTAGCTTTTCCCGGGTGCCCCGGTTCCCGTTCCCGGAAGTCCAAACAGCTTCCAGTCAGGAACCTGGGCTTCAAGAACCTTTGCCCCATTTTCAATACCTTTTATACTGATGGCGGCGAAGGCAATCGGTTCGTTAAAAAACTCCGGTTTGTTCCGGATGGAGAGGTGTGAAAGGGAGCCCGTTCCATCCATGCAAAACATGCCGGCTCCGATTCCACCAATAGGAAAAGAAATATGATCCAGAAAGGATCCGGAATAATCGCCATTAAACCGATGCTGGCCAGAAACGTCACCCGTATCTCCGGGTGAGAAGGCAGAAAGAATAAAACAAGTCAGAAACTGTGATAGAATGGTTATCGGTTTAGAGGTATTCATCCAGACTGAGGGATTATATTTCCAACTGTTATTCTGATTTTATAACACAGGCATTGCCGGCAGTTTCCAACCCTCACGGTAGGTGTGTTTTATGTATTCATTGGCGCATTGCAGCGCGTTGAATGTTTCATATTTTCGGTCAAAGGTCGGATGACCGTCAGTAACCTTGAAATGGTCGGAAGTGAGAACTTTAAGATTTTCAGATTCTGAGATATTTGTAAACCGCATCTGTTCTCCGTCCCATTTCAATGCCTTGTTCAGTCCCTGCAGGCGAATGGCCAGGACACCCATTGCCACCATTTCATTAAAGGGCCCGGAAAAAGCAAAATTTGAACTTGTTTCCGTCCTGGATTCGGGCGATTCCTTGCAGGCACGGATCCAATCAAGCTCATGGGGGCCGTCCGCATAGAAAACATCCCCGCCCGGAATCCGCCGCAGGTAAGGCTTAACTTCCGGAATCCGTCCAGACAGCAGGCGCGGGTTATATCCGCCGCATCCGCACATCAGGGAATCCCTGGAGCCAATGAAAAGGCACCCCCCTAAACCATCATCCATCAGGTTCTCTCCTTCGGGTAAGAGATCCGTTAGGTTGGGCAGCAAACCCCCATCATACCAATGAACCTTAACCGGAGGCAGGGAAAACTTAGGCAAATTATCACGGGCAGAGAACGAAAACTCGACGGTTTCGGCATGGGGGGCCGATTCCGTATTAATACTGGTTGAGCTGCCTCTAACTGCATCCGGATAGCCAAGTTTCAATGCCCGGTAAACAGGATCCAGTACATGACAAGCCATATCGCCAAAAGCGCCAGTGCCAAAATCCCACCAGCCCCTCCAGTTCCAGGGCGTATAAATCTCATGGTACGGCCGCATGGGAGCCGGTCCGATAAAAAGATCCCAATTCATTGTTTTTGGCACAGGCATGCCATTCGCCGGCCGCTCAATGCCCTGAGGCCAGATGGGCCGGTCGGTCCAGGCATGAACCTCCCGGATTTCACCAATCTCGTTGTTCCACAGCCATTCGCAAAGCTGGCGGACTCCATTTCCTGAGCTGCCTTGATTTCCCATCTGGGTTGCCACCTTGTAACGCTCCGTCAGTTTGGTCAGCAACCGGGATTCATAGACGGAATGGGTCAGGGGTTTCTGGCAGTAAACATGCTTGCCCATTGAGATTGCAGTCGCTGCAATCACCGCATGGGTATGATCGGCTGTGGCGACCATCACTCCATCCATGGATTTTCCCAATTCATCAAACAGGGTGCGCCAATCCCAGTATCTTTTTGCTGTTGGAAACTCCTTAAAACAGCCGTCCGCATATTTCCAATCGACATCACATAATCCGATAATGTTCTCGCCTGCCATCCCCCTGAGGTTCGGATGTCCTTTACCACCGATGCCCACACCAACGATGTTCATTTTGTC
>MEOR01000084.1 GCA_001769295.1 Bacteroidetes bacterium GWF2_49_14
AGAACCTGATTGCTGTTGAGGTTCACCAACAGGCTGTTGGAAGCAGCGACCTCAGCTTTGACCTGGAGTTGATCGCATCAGAAAAATCGCTGATTCCACTCAAAATAAATGAGGTGATGGCCAGTAATGCTTCAGCGCATCTGGATCCGGATTTCAACCAGTTTGTTGATTGGATCGAGATTTATAACGGAAGTACCGAGCCATTTGAATTGACGGGTTATTACCTTACCGATGACCTGGATACTTACAATAAATGGTCATTTCCTGCAGGAACAATTGTACCTCCAACAGGGTATATTGTCATCTATACCGATGGTCGGAATACCGGTTTGCACACAAGTTTTCAACTTTCCAAGAGCGGGGAGCGCATAGGAATTTTTAACCCGGAAGGTATTCTTTCAGATTCGATTACGTATCCGCCCTTATCCCCTGATATGTCCTACGGTCCTTTGATAGACGGAATTTCAGAGAGGGGCTACTTTTGGTCATCCACACCTGATGCTAAAAATGAGGGTGGCGTAACTAAATCCCAGACAATACCCTCACCTGTCTTTTCTAAAAATGCAGGGTTTTTCCCTGGTTCTGTAACAGTTGAACTATCATGTTCCGACCCTGAAGCAACCATTCGTTATACACGAGACGGTACTGATCCGGTTCCAAATTCCAGTCGTTATACTGCTGCATTAACAATAAGCTCAAATACTGTATTAAAAGCAAGAGCATTCCGTGATGCCTATTTGCCCAGCAGTGTCATGACCAATACCTATTTTATTAATGAGGACATTAATATTGCTGTAATCTCCATCGGGATCGAACCCGATTACCTGAAAAATTCAAACATCGGGATATACCTTGATGATAAGCTTGACCTGAGAAGGGAGTGGGAGAGGCCGGCCACACTTGAGTTTTTTGAGCCGGACGGTACACGCGGATTTTTATCAAATGTTGATCTCAGGCTGTTCGGAAGAAGCGCCGTACGGTTCCCGCAAAAATCCTTCGCTGTATTCATCCGGCCGACGAATGGCGTTGACGGCCTGAACTATCCGCTTTTTCCAAATACACCGTACACACATTACCAATCTTTCGTTCTAAGAAGCTCCTCAGATGACTGGCGAAATACAATGTTCAGGGATGGATTCCAACAAACCCTTTATCAAGATCAGATTGATGTCATCTCTCAGGATTATCGCCCATCGATTGTTTTCATTAATGGAGTTTTCATGGGTATTCATAATATCAGGGACAAGATTAATCCTGGCCATTTGGCGACACATAAATCCATAGATCCCAATCAGATGGACCTGGTATATGTGGATAATGATTATAATCCTCCACTGGTTACTGTTGTAGGTGGCGATGCCGGTGCGTTCTGGGCTATGTGGAATTTCATAACGAAAAACGACATGAGCAATGCGGCAAACTACGCAACGGCTGAGGCACTGCTGGATATGGATGATTTCATCGACTTCTACTGTGTCCAGATTCTGGTGGCAAACCAAAGCTGGCGGCATAACTGTAAGCTATGGAGACCCAAAGCTGGCGATACGCGATTTAAAACAGTAGTATGGGACCTGGATTATGGCTACCAGTTTATCGATCGCAACAACCTCAGTGAAATAACAGCAAATGAGCCCTTGGTTAAAGCTCTCGTCAGGAATCCGGATTTCAAATCAAAGCTTCGTACAAGATTGGATTTTCTTTCGCAGACGGTGTTCACCACGGATCGCTCGCTCCAATACATCGATAGTCTTGCTACTATAATTGAACCCTATATTCAAAGGCATGCTGATAAATGGGCCGGCACAATGACGGGTGTTTTTGAGAGCAAAGCTGAATGGGAGCAAAGAGTTGAAGTCATGAAGAGTTTTGCCAGGAACCGGCCTTCTGTTCATGCTAGTTTTATCAGGTCCTATTTTGGAGTCAGTTCAAAGCAGAACGTAAATCTGTCAATTGTGCCCGCTGATGGCGGCAACATAGCTCTTAATGATCATTTACTGACAACACCCGGTTTTTCAGGCAGTTTTTATACCGGCAGCGTGATAAGCCTTAAGGCAATACCGAAAGACGGCTACTCTTTTTCTGGTTGGCAAGGCCTTGGAAATACATCAACTACAATTAGTCCCATGAGATCTGCCTGGAAATATCTGGATGATGGTACCGATCAGGGGACTACCTGGTATGCAGTATCTTACGATGATTCTGCATGGAAATCCGGCAATGGAGTATTTGGATATGGGGAAACTTCTGGCATTAATACTACTGTAGAGTATGGTCCTACCAGCTCCAATAAGTTTGTGACCACTTATTTCCGAAGGAATATTACCCTTTCAAATATTGCGCAATATACCGGATTGACTATTCAGCTCGTACGCGATGATGGTGCTGTTATCTATCTGAATGGCGCTGAAGTTGTGAGATCCAACATGCCCCAGGGGAGTTTTGACTATACAACACTGGCATCAACCAACATTTCTTCGGGAGATGAGGCAACCGTGAATACTTTTACAGTAAGCTCCGACCTGCTCGTCGAAGGTACCAATGTTATTGCAGTCGAAATTCATCAGTACATGTCAAATTCGGGTGACCTTAGATTTGATCTGGCTTTGCTGGCCGACATAAGCACCACAGACGCGGTTCCGGCCAAGACTATTACTGTAAATCGGAATTTTAACCTCACTGCTGCCTTTCAAACCAAAAGAGAAAACCCTGTAGTTATTACGGAAATAAATTACGCACCCCCATCAACACCAGGGGATGATTCTGAGTTTATCGAGATTTCCAATACGAGCAGAAAAAGGATTTTGATTTCCGATTATTGGTTTGAAGGTATAAATTTTGTTTTTCCTGCAAATACCTATATCGAGCCAGGACAATACATGCTGGTAACCAGGAATAAAAACCTCTATTCCTATCTGGAAGGGGCTGCTTTTGAATGGCAGAGCGGAGACCTGACTAATGAAGGAGAAGAGATTGTCCTGCGGGACGGAGCCGGGAATCTTATTGACAAAGTCTCTTATTCAAGCAGTAATCCCTGGCCTTTGGGAATCCCCGGATCAGGGCATTCTATCGAATTAGTGGATTCGGGAAGCGATAATAATATGGGCTCCAGCTGGAAAAAATCCGCCTATTCAACCGGGTCTCCCGGGGCCATGAATCCTGTTGCGTTATACCGTGACCTTCGAATAAATGAAATATCCGGAATCCCTTCAAAATCAGGTTATCTCGGTGACTATAACTGGTTCGAGGTAACAAATATTGGCAATCAGACAATTGATCTGGCCGGGTACTATCTTAGCAATGATCCGAATAATCCTATCAAATATTTAATTCCCGGTGGATTTGATTCACTGACTGTCATTCCTCCCCAGGGAAATAAAGTTTTTATTGCTGAAAACACTCCAGAGATTGGGCCACTGCAGGTACCCTTTAAATTAAAGGGAGAATCGGGCTCGGTTGTTATAGCTGCAATGGCGGGAGACAGGATTGAAATTTTGGACCGGGTGGATTATACCGTGCTTGGGAAGGGTACTACTTATGGGAGACTCCCAACAGGATCAGGTACCTTCACTACCCTTACAGTTGCTTCTCCTGGAAGGGCTAACCGCCAGGTCGACAGCTCAATACTCGTGGCTTCAAGGATTAAATCGGGAGATGAAGTGCCACTGGTTGTGAGGTTGAAAAATACAACAGGCGAAACTGACAGGAAAATAAACGGCAGTTTCCGCATCGTGGTCTCACATGGAACGGTTGATCCCGATACCGTCCGGGTTCATAACGGGATGGGATCGGTAATGGCCCGATTCACGGCTGATCAGGATTTTGAAGTATACTTGCTTGGTTATCCTTACAGGAGATATGTTGAAGTTTCAAAATCAATACCCGTAATTACCCTGACAGGGCCCATAACCAAGCCGACTGTGATTGGCCCAGATGCAGATTATCTTGTTAAATCCAATATTGAGGTTTCAGCAACAGGCAACCTCAAAATTCTCCCGGGAACGCGACTGTTTTTTGATGAGAAAAAGGGAATCAGTTCAAAGGGAAGAATAGAAGTCACCGGAACGCTGGATAATCCGGTTGTTATGATACCGGCAATCAGATCAACCTTCTGGGGCGGTCTTGAAATTCATGATGTTGACTCCGTATCAAGTTTTTCATGGGTTATGACAGGGAAGGGGGGAGGGGATAATGCGAAATTTAAAGGACATTCGTTCTCACAGCCTTTCATGTTTGGTGATCACACTAACATTGAATTTGATAACTTTTTCCTGACGGATTACATGGGAAAAGGAATTTATACAGATTATTCTGAAGTGAGGGTGAACAATTCATTTTTTGCCCGCACGGATCAGGGAGCTGAACTACGCTTCTCCCATGGTGAATTCTACAACACCTGGTTTCAGGAGATTCCTGATAACAGCTGGTCCGTGCTTGATGATGACAATGATGCCTTGTATTTTTGGGAGTATAATGATGTTAACAGGCCTCATATTGTTGATAACTGCGTTATTTACAAAACTGAGGATGACGGGATCGATATGCTCACAGCGAAGGTATTGGTCAGAAACTCTCTTTTTTGGGGAATTTACGAGAAAGGAATATCAGCAGGATACCGATCACAGGTTTATGTTGACCGGTCTGTTTTTGCATTGATGCCTGGTGGGGTTCAGTCAAGTTTTGAATCCTATCTGCATGTAACCAACAGCACATTCTACAAAACATCAAAACCGGCTTACAGTTACACAGCCTCGGGTGATCTGACCAACTGCATACTTTCCAAGCATAATAATAAGTATTCAGATGATTCACTTCCTTCGTTTTACTTTAATCATTGTATTTCCGATTCGGATCCTGCCTTGCTGGGAGATTTTAACCTTTTTGGCACACCGGGGTTGAAGGATCCCGATAAGCTTGATTTTTCACTGGTTTCCGGATCGAAGGCCATAGATCAGGGGAATTCAAAAACCGGTCTGGATCCGGACGGCTCTTTGCCTGACCTGGGTGCTTATACTTACGGTCATGGTACTGCCGAGAGTCTAAAGATCAACGAAATTCACTATCATCCTGCAGAATCCCAGGGCTCCGAAATTTTCTTTGAGTTCATCGAGTTGATTAATGTTTCAAGCCATGTGATCGATCTAAGGGATATCCGGCTAGCCGGGGCCATTGAATTCACCTTTCCCGCTGGAAGTGAGGCCAAACCCGGTGAGATTCTCCTTATTGCCTCCGATCGGTTTACATACAATGAAACCGGATGCCAGGTTTTTTCCTGGAAGCCGGGGGTTTTATCAAATAGTTCGGGAAATATAAAGCTGGTCTCAGGTCCAGGTGTCCTGCTGGAT
>MEOR01000085.1 GCA_001769295.1 Bacteroidetes bacterium GWF2_49_14
TCTTGATAATTCTAATGTGGAAAATTGGTCATCCAGTTACGTGTTCGGGGGAACTCCTGGATTACCCAATAATACGCCAGACTATACTAAGGTCAGTATAAATGAATACTATATCCTTGCCGGGGCTTCCAGTTCTTCAACAGATGCAGCTGCTGATCAATGGATTGAATTGTATAACTCAGGAAATCTGCCTGTCAATGTCGGCGGACTCTTTTGGTCGGATGAAACAGCTAATCTCCTGAAATGGCGGATTCCTTCGGACAAACCTGCCTTAACCCGGATACCGGCCGGAGGATGTTTGCTTTTCCATTTTTCAGGAATTGCCAATAGTGATCCACGTTATATTGGATTTGCTGTTTCTTCCGAGACGCGCAATATTATGCTGACAAGAAGAGTGGGTACTCACAATGCAACCGTAGATCAGGTTTCTATACAATTTTCAGAGTATCCAGGGTCAAAAGGACGCTACCCAAACGGATCAGGAACCTTTAAGAATTACAACTATGGCAGTCCCGGAGCGCCAAATTCTTCTGGGGCAAAACACCTGATTGCCCCAAGAGTTATGCAGGTCGGCGAAAGGCTCCCGATTGTTGTTATGATTGATACGCTGGATGGCCTTGTCCCAAAGACAATCTCAGGTACTTTAAATCTGACAATTGAAAATGGCACTCTCAGATCCTCAACCATCAGTCTGGTTAAGGGTGCTGGCAGCATCACCACAAAAATTGAAACAGCTGGCTCCCGGATTAAGTTATCGTTCCCGCAATGGAATGATACACTGGGAATTCAGATAAGTTCCGGACGTCATCTGGTTGCACAGAATAATAACCGTCGGTTTGATGAAGTCTGGACCAGTGAACACGATTATTGGATTTATAGCAGCATTGAGATACCTGTTGGCGGAAAGCTTGTAATTATGCCAGGAACCCGTATCCTGATGGGCAATAATGCCCGGATTGAAGTAAATGGGAGCCTGGAAATTCTGGGCACGGCAGATAATCCTGTACTATTTACTTCAAGCACATGGGCTGAGCCCTGGGGCGGTTTGATTTTTGGGCAATACGCTGAAAAATCAACACTCAATTACACATTCTTTATTAATGGGGGTGCGGATTCCGGACGGGCAACCGGCCACTCGGGAACCCAGGCCATTATTACGACCACTGGCGGCCCCGTCGATATTAATCATTGTTTTTTCATAGACAATATCGGGAAAGCGGTTTATTCATCGGGGGGTACTGTCAGAATCAGCGGATCCCTGATCAGTCGGTGTGATGCGGGTATTGAAGCCTATAATGGCCGCATCGAAATGGATAAAACTTGTGTTTTTTTTATACCCAATGAATCTCAAACACTTACTGATACAAAAGAGCATGACGGTTTATATCTTGATGGCAAATCGGTCAATTATGGTGAAGCGGCCGTGATTTCCAATTCATTGATTGCCTTAACCACGGACGATGGAATAGATCTGCTCAATAAATCAGGTGCCTTAGTCAGCGATACCTATTTTTTTAAAACGGGAGATAAGGCAATAAGTGTGGAGCAGAACAAGGTTTACCTTGACCGCCTGGTTTTGGAGAGTTGTGATGAAGGTATTGCTGCTCGCCAGTCGGGTTACGCCTATATTGATCATTGCACTTTCTATAAAAACGCAACCGCACTTCACTCTTATTCCACGGCTCCAACAATTGGCCATGGTCACGTGATTGTTTCTAATTCGATTTTTTCAGAATCAACGGTATCTGATTTGAGCAAAGAACCCGACAATGAATTGACAATAAGTTATTGTTTATCGGACCAAACGGTACTTACCGGAACGGGTAATAAGTCAGGATCAGCTGGATTCACCAATCCTTCAATTGGTGATTTCACACTTAAATCCTCATCTCCTGCCATTGATGCCGGGGACCCTGATTCCGGATTGGATCCAGATGGAACCCGACCGGATATGGGGGCATTCTGGTTTGACCATTCAACATCGGGGGTACTCATAATTACAGAGATTCACTATAATCCGAAAATCAACGGGTTAGGTGAGTTTATCGAGGTTGTGAATGCAAGCCCGGAATCGGTCGATCTGAAAGGGTTTCGCCTGGAAGGAGCTGTTAATCATGTTTTTGATCAAAGTATAGTCATTCAACCCGGAGAGTACTTGATTGTCACAAAGATGGCCTCAGATTACACAGGGAAAGGGTACAAGGTATTTCAATGGTCATCCGGGGATCTGCCCAATACGGATGGGACCCTATCTTTGTATGATCCTCTTGGACTTATAGCAGATCAGGTGACGTACAGTTCAGCTTCCCCATGGCCCACGTGGCCTCTCCAATATAGTTCAAGCATTGAGCTTATCGACTTGAAACTTAACAATTTTGCATCGGATTCCTGGAGAACCAGTTTTTATATTGGTGGCACGCCCGGCGTTGCGAATAATACAGCCCCCGTTGAGAAAATATTTATTAATGAGGTACTTGCCAGAAATACAAGCTCGTATCCTGATGAAAATGGTTCGTTCTCAGATTGGCTTGAATTGTATAATGGTGCTGATCATTTTGTCGACCTTAATGGGCTTTATCTTACGGATTCCAAATCAGATCCGAAACAATTCAAGGTAGCTGACGCAGACCTTAATTCAACCTTGATTCCTCCAGGGGGATTCTTTGTATTCTGGCTTGATGAACAACCCCAGAAAGGATTTCGGCATGCTAATTTCCTGCTGCCGGGTGCCGGGTCATTTACGGGTTTGTCAGAATTAGTAGGGAATTCCTCCGTCTGGATCGATACAATGAATTATCTGTCAGTTACTGCCGATGAATCCTTTGGAAGGGCTTATGACGGACAATCCCTCCTCATCCGTTTTTTAAATCCAACACCTGGTACGCCAAATAAACCTCCGCGAGACCGGTTATCAGGATTATACATTAACGAGGTGATGGCGCGGAATTCGGTCACTGTAAAGAATAATCTTGGTGAATATGATGATTGGCTGGAGATTTATAATTCCGGTTCTGTCGGAATTGATTTGGGCGGCCTGTATCTTACTGACAATAAGGATAATCTTATGAAATGGAAGATTCCTGAGAGTCAGCCTGATTCAACAACAATTCCATCAAAAGGATTCATGCTTTTCTATCCTACTCTAAAGACAACCGCCGGAGTAAGGCATACCAATTTCCAGTTTGCAGGAGCGGGTGAGTTTGTCGGGCTAAGCCAGGTGGTCGATGGGGCTACCGTCCTCCTGGATTCTGTTACCTATCCCATCCTCTCAATGGACCTTTCTTTCGGTCGGCAGGATGATGCTGATCCTGCATGGATCAGGTTTTTTTCAGCGACACCAGGATATTCGAATACAGGAATTTCCGGCCTTAATGATGCTGACCTGATCCTGTCAGGTGTCAGGATTTACCCGAATCCGGCCATCGACCAATTATGGATTGAGATCCAAGGGAACCAGGAACCAGTCGACCGAATTGAAATCATGGATATTTTTGGGAAAACGATCAAGAGCTGGTACGGAACGGAAATAGGAAACGCACCCCATCGACCACTCAACTGGAGTTTTGCCTCTTCATCGGTGCCCGAGAATGGGTTTTACACCATCTGTATATACCGAAAGTCCACCAGGCAAGTCGGTAAAATCTTTATTTGCCGATGACTTCCGAAAACCTGATCAACCAATTTTTTATTACATTTGTTGAAACCCTACTGCTATGAAACCTGCAAGGAATTACAATCTGGACTATCTGGATGAATTATCCGGGGGGGATGAATCATTTAAAACTGAAATGATCCGGCACTTTATAGGGAACTCTCCTATTGTTCTGGCAAATCTTAGAGGTTTTTTAGAAGACGAAGAATGGAAGAAGTTCCGGGATGAGATTCATAAATTCACGCCAAACCTAAATATGATGGGGATAAGTGAGATTATTCCGGTGGCAAATGAATTGGAGAGATTGTCAGAAAAAGTCATTGAAGTAGACCGGATACCTGATTTGTATAGTGGATTCGAGCAGCATGTGCGAATGGCGCTGGCTGAATTAGTGTCTGATTTTAGTTAGTAATTTAATACTTATACAATGGCTAAGGTACTGATTTGCGAAGATGACTTCATGATGCTTAGAACCATTGAACACCGGATTAAAATGGACGGTCATGAGGTTATTACTGTTACCGATGGAGCTAAGGCAATCGAGGTACTGAAAGTTCAAGGCGCAGGCATCAATCTTATAATTACTGATTTATTGATGCCATATATGAGTGGTTTAGAATTAATCAATTCAATCCGCGTTCAATATCAGCTTAAAATCCCAATTATTGTACTTTCAAAGGTTGGTAATGAAGATACGGTTCTTCAGGCGTTTGAACTTGGTGCGGATGATTACTTAACAAAGCCCTTTAGCCCTAATGAACTATCGATAAGAGTTAAAAAACTTGTTGCGAGACGTTGATTCATGTACCAGATCCGTCCGATACTCTTCTTTATAATACTGGTTCTTGTTTGCAGTAATACTGCTGTTTCTCAAACAGATTCGGTTAAATTCGATTATGACAAGGCGGTTCGCGTTGCGCAGGATTTAGCCCGATCCAGACAGTTCGACGATGCCCGGATGGTGTGTAATCGAATTCTCAGGGACAAGCCGGACAACATTGATGCGCGCCTGATTTTGAGCAATGTATTTTCATGGCAGGGATATTATGATGAGGCCCGGGAGGAGTTATTAAAAATTTTTGACTATAAAAATACTGACAAGTCAGCCTTTCTTGCTTTAATCAAACTTAACATCGATGAAGGCAAACCGGAGTCTGGAATCGTAATAGCGGAGACAGCCCTGGAATTTCATCCCGATGATCCGGATATTATCCTTGCATATTCACGTGCCTGCCTGCTTTCAGGTAAATTTCTGGAGGCAAAGAAAGCTTTGATGGTTCTTCTGGAAGCCGATCCTTATAATGCCGATGCAAGGGAGATGTATTATAGCATGCGGAATGCCATTCCACTTTCAAATGAAGGGAGGATTGTACCCGGAATTACAGGGCCTTTCGACATCGCCAAAATGGATGATGTTTTTCAAACAGGAGTAAATTTTGCGGCAAATGGCCAGTACGACGAGGCAAGGAAGCAATGCCAGGAAATCTTATTTTATCGGCCGGATTATAAACCTGCGCGAGTACTTATCGCCCAGACTTATGCATGGGAGAACAATTTTAACGATGCAAGAACTGAGCTCGAAAAGCTTCAGGTTGAGTTGACAGGCTATCGCGATGGGATTCTCGGATGGATCGACGTGGAGAAATGGTCAGAAAATTATATTTCCGCAATCAGATTTTGCAACCTGGGACTAAATTTTTATCCCCATGATGAGGATATCCTGATCAAGAAGGCAGAAGTTTACGAGGCTTCAGGTAACCTTTATGAAGCAAAGAGAACACTGTTCAGTTATCTTTCCGGTCATCCCGACAATATCCGCTTCACCCAGGCATACAACCGATTAATGACACTTGCTGGCAAAAGGGAAATAGAAGCCAAAAGGAAGCCAATATTGTTGGATTCCATTGCGGCACCTATACCTCTTGATACACTGGTTGCAGAAGCAAACAGATTAGCTCAGGACGGGGATTTTACCAAAGCCAGGGAGATCTGCCGGGATGTTCTCAGGATCCAACCCGGCATGTATTCTGCCACACTTCTCCTGGGAAACATTCTAGGTTGGGAGCAGAATTACGCCGAGGCTATAGCAGTTCTTGAACCCTTGCTGAAAGTATCATTTGATAGCAAAGATGTCATCAATTCATTGATTGATATAGAGATGTGGGCGCAGAATTATGACAATGCTGAGACTTGGGTGGCCTATGGATTGAAAATTTATCCCGGAGATCCTGATCTGACTTTTAAAAAGGCTGTTCTTTATCAAAGATCCGGGGAACTCACCAAGGCTTCCGAAACCTTTGGTGCCCTCCTGGCCGCTAATCCGGGAAACAAGGAATATTTAAGGGCCTTTTATTCGGTGAAGGGGCCATTGCACATTAATGGGGTATCGGCTGAGTATACTCACAGTCAGTATAAACTTCCCGTGGTCCAGAATTGGAACATGTTCAGCATGAAATATTATAAAAGCACCAAAGCCGCATCCATGATCGGCACGGTCAATGCCGGTTTTATCGGGAATGATACGGCTAAATTTATGCAAGATGCCGGCCTTCAGTTTGAATTTGATGTTTATCCGATTTTTCCAAAGCAAAAGCGATATTTCCATTTGAACCTGGGACTTTCGCCAAGTGCAATTTTTGCCCGCCAAAGATTCGGAGCAAACATTTATAACGAACTTGGGGCCGGATGGGAGTTTTCAGGCGGTATTAACTATATGCGATTCAGAAATGAGGCTGATACATCAAGTGTTTTCATGTTCAATGCCGGAATATCAAAGTATTATAAAGCTTTAATGGCAAGTTTTAACCTGATTTTATCTCCGATTAACCAAAAACTATCCCAGGGTTATCAGTTGACCGTCAGGAAGTACTTCCTGACCCCTGAAGATTGGATTCAGGTTTCCGTAGGTACCGGATTGTTTCCCGATAACCCCCTTTATTATCTGAATGACCCAAATTATAATCCCAGCCAGATGCTTTCCTCGCTCAATCTGATTGTTGCAGCCCGGTACAGATTATCAGAACGATGGATTGGAAGAATATATGTGGGATATTCCAGAGAGGAGTACAGGCAGTCCTTTTTTAGAACAAGTCCGATATTAAACCTTGCCCTTATTTACCTCTTTAAGGATTAATCGTTCTCGAAATGCAATTGTAATTGTCCTTCAAGCTTACTGAAAAGAAGGCCTCCCGGTATAATTTGATATTCGATACCAACCGGAGTCGAACCCACCAGATGAAACTCGGTTGGAACCATTAGAGGGAGATCATAAATCGGATCCGGACAATATATCGTGACGACGGTTTTATTTCCCGTTTTTACTGCATCGATCTGCATTTTTGCCCTTGCCACCCACCAATTACCATATTCCTTCTGAGTTCCAAACCAGGCAATGTCCTTGAAATGCTCAATATACCCTTTCTGGAACTCGTACTTAATAACGGTTTCATTCGGGTGAATCAGGATATTCACCATACCGCCGTAACGGGCGATCTTATCGGTTAAAAAAATAGCTGAGCTTAATCGCTCATTCATCGGAGGCAGCACTTCATCTTCAATGGTAATGGGAAACTCGTAAACTTCAACTTCACTATCGAAAAGATCGTCGTAAAAGGTTCTGAAAGGCATGTGAGTCAGAACATCATTTGCTGTAACGCAGGATGAATAGGAATAACCGGTGGCAATCAACGCCGGATACATACGAATGGACTGCCCGAGGTAGCCTGACCTGAAGGAGATGGTGTTTTGATTAAAAAAGTAGTCCAGAAGAAATTTACTTACCTGAAATTCACCAAGAAGCGTCTCATTAAAGGTCGAGAAATTCGTCACATAGTAGGGCTGATAATCAGGATATTTCTCATTGCCGACTCCCACCGGAATAAACTGGAAAAATGGGGTATGGGAAACGGAGTGACTAGCAATTTCCGCGCCCATTCCCTTAAGGGCAATCATGTAAGGGATGTTCTCATAGTTGAAGAAACTTTCATCCTGTCCGTCCCGAATATATTTGGTTTGAAGATAATAGGTTGCCTTAATGCCGTTACTGCGTTCCAACTCTCCATATAACAGTGAGTTTTTCATGGCAGCTTTTGTGTCTACGTCATGGGTTATCAAAACCGATACTTTTTTCCCTGACGGGACCGAGCCCGGATAAACCGGAACCTTAGCACTTTTGAGATAAATGTTTTTAATGATAAGATACAGAACATCCAGAGTTGGCTCAAATCCATTTACATAGGTGTTCTGATAATCCGAATCCAGATTATTTTGTGTAATCAAGGTAAACAATCCGAGGTCAAGGCCAAAACAATATGCAGCACCATGGTTGTATATCTTTCTGGTGATAGCGGCAGTGCCGTCATTGAAAAGTGCGAGGGGCTGATATTCAAGTCCGGAGTAACCGCAGGAATGGAAAGCGTCAGGGGTGGTGTTTAAATTGCCAATGCGAATCTCCTTTTCGAGCGGATCGACAGCAAATGATACCAAATCGGAGGCCCCGGTTTCCAGAATTATTCTGTCACGCTTGCTGCTATAGCTAAAGGTTTTAAATCCAAACAAAGTGCTAAGAGACTCCGAAGCGGCGTCGAAGGCAATAAGGGTACCACCCGAAGTTGCGAAATCCCTGAGGCTTAGAAATGTGTTTAAATCCATGTTTCGGCTGGTTAGGGTCGGGTAGACCATCACTACATCATGCCGGATTGCTTCACGTATATCCGTTGTAATTTTGAAAGGTATGCTGATTCCTTCCAATCCATGCACCAATCCCAGCCAAAGTGAGTTTGTATCCTTCAGGAAAAGGCATAATCGGTTTGTTCCTCCATTTTGATATTTTTTCCAGGAGGTCCTCTTTTTAGCGGGGATCAGGCTATGAACGGTTGGGCCTGATACTCCTGGAAAAACATTGACCTGAGCTGGGGGAACCTTCATAGTTTTATGTTTGTATCCCTGCTCCTTTACGTAGGAATTGATGTCAATATAACTTTTTCCGCTCTTCGCATCTGTTTTTCTAAAGTTTAGGAGATCCTGACCAAAAAGGCTGGAGGACATCAGGAACAACAGAATTTGAATTAGCAAAGTAAAAGTTCTGCACATCTTTTTTCATTGAAAAAATAAAAATAAGCCTAAATAGTAAACCATCAAAGAAATATCGGCGAAAACGACCGTATTTTGTTAAAGTTTTTGTTTAAGTTTGTGTTGATTGAGATCAATTCCTGATACAATGAGTTGAAAACATTGAGGATTTGTTGATTAGTTTTAATCTGATACAGACCGGAATGGGAAAAAGAAAGGTTATTTTGCATTTTAAAAGGCTCCAGTAGCATGATGAAAAGCCGGTACAATATAGCAATTTACATTCTGGTTATTTTTCTATCATTATCTGCTGGCTTTCAACAAAGCCCTTGCCAAACAAATTCAACCGTTTACAAAATTCAGATAGCCTCATCTACCAGGCAAATCCCTACTGAGCAGATCCAAAGAGAACTTTCTGTAAATGATTTAGTTACAGTACATTTTTTAAATAAGCGGTATAAATATTGCGTCGGAAGTTATGCATCCTTTGAGGAAGCGCAGAAGAACCTGGCCAATGTTCCGGTGCGCGGTGCTTTCGTTGTAAGAATACCAGGATCTGCCGCACAAGAATTGATCGGTGATGCCCGGCCAAAAACGACCGAAAAAATTAGCACCATTTCACCAAATCAGGCAATCCAACCTGCTACTATAGAAGAGTATAAGACTGAGAAAGTATTTGCACTACAATTAGCCGCCTCCAGGGTATTCATTGATCCAAAAACGTTTACCTCAAAATTCAGCCTGACAGAGGAGGTTCGATATTTTCAAAAGGACGGATGGTATAAATATGTAATCGGACGATTTGCTACAGCCGATGAAGCTGCCAGGCGTATGTCGCAATTGAGCTTTCCAGTCTTTGTTACTTCTTACGTTGAAAAAACACCTGTCAAAAAGGCACCGCCGAAGGTTCAGGAAACTCAGGAAAAGGATGACACAACTAAGGCTTCGGCAGATACGGTCCCCCCGGAATTTGATACGATAAGGCCAAACCTTCCAAAAGGGGATCTCAAAGAGCTCTACAATTTAAAGATTAAAGAGGCAGATAATGCTTATAACCAGCTGCAAAACCTTAATCTTGCCAGAAAATACTACCGAGAGGCTACGCTTCTTGACCCTGACAAAAACTACCCTAAGGACCAAATTATCGAGATTGACCGACAATTGGCGAGCAAACAAACAAGGCCGATTTATAAGAATATCAACACCGCTGTTTTCGCCACGATCGGTTTTATATTGGTCATGGTTATAGTATTGATTATAACCTTGATACTCAGAACCAGGCGCCAGAAACTGAGCCGGCAAAAGCAAAAACTTCGGGAAGAGTATCAGGATTCGATAACGGAATACCTCTTCAATGAAGGTACCGGTCAACCTGAGAACCTCAGAGAGGCTGATTCACAGAGGAAAAAGCAGATCCTCATTGATGAGATCATGCAGTTGTATGCAAACCTTTCCGGTGAGATTTCTAACAAGTTGAGGGAACTTTATTTAGACCTCGGACTTGACAATGAATCAGTACAAAAAACAAAAAGTCCCCAATGGCACGTGCGGGCAAAGGGATTCCGGGAATTAGCCCAGATGAACATTCAAACGGTGAATGACCAGATTGAGCTTTGTCTTAATTCCACTAATGACATCCTTCGGATGGAAGCTCAGCTGGCTATGGTCCGGCTGAATTTCGAGGAGCCTTTCTCCTTCCTGAATAAGTTGGAACAACCGTTTACATCCTGGGAACAGCTCCATGTTTATGAGATGATTCAGCGCTACCAGATTGCAGTACCTGAATTTAGCTTTTGGCTTTCCTCTCGGAATGAAACCATAGTTGTTTTTGCAATCAGGATGATCCGTGCATTCAAGCAGGACAACGCATTTGCCATGCTGATTCCATTTCTGAAGCACGAAAACTATGAAATACGGGAAGAAACCTATATGACCCTTGGTGACTTGGGAAATCCCCAGGCACTATCCCTGCTTCAGGAAAGATTCGGCTACGAGTCACAGCCAGGTCGGCTGCAGATTCTCCGGGCAATCGGTAAAATACCGGACGAGAGCAATGTTGAATTCCTGAGAGGAGTTCTTGAACCCAGTAGTGAATTGAGGCTGGAAGCTGCCGATGCTTTGGCCAGAATTGAGTCTTTCGGTGTTAAAGGAATCGAAACCATCCTCAAGCGGTCCGATGAAGACCTTCAAGCTGTTGCCAGACATATCCTTGACAACAAAATACACCGATAGTCATGGGAGTATTCCAAGCACTCCAGGTTATCTTCCAATATCTGATCCTGGGAATCACTCTTAGTATCATTGTCGCTTATCTTTCCCTCGCAATTGTTTCGGCGGTTAATCTTCGCCGGTATTTACGTATGAATAGTTTTGTCGACTATAATTCAATCCTGACCTGTCCATTTGTCCCGTCTATATCTATCCTGGCTCCTGCGTACAATGAAGGGAAAACGATTATTGAGAATGTTCGGGCTCTTCTTTCCCTTTACTATAGCGACTTTGAAGTAATCGTGATTAATGACGGAAGCAAGGACGATACACTTGAGAAAGTAATCAAAGAGTATGACCTGGAATTGGTCAGTTACTTTTTTGAATACAAGATTCCAACTCAGGATATTCGTGGCATTTATAAATCCACCAACAAGTCTTTTGCCAACTTGTTGGTCATTGATAAAAACAACGGTGGCAAGGCAGATTCACTCAATGCCGGGATTAACCTGGCTAAAGGGAAATTGTTTGTGGCTATTGATGTTGATTCGATTATTGAATCCGATGCCTTGCTGAAAATGGTGAAACCGTTCCTTCAGCAAAGGGATAAGCGTGTTATTGCCACGGGAGGTGTTATTCGGGTTGTAAATGATTGCATCGTTGAAAGCGGCCAGGTTTCTAAGATCAACTTACCCAAGAAGTTTCTGCCAAGGGTTCAGGTGCTGGAATATACCCGTTCTTTCCTTATGGGGCGCATGGCCTGGTCAAAGCTTGACGGACTTTTGCTGATTTCCGGTGCATTGGGACTCTTTGAACGGGAAATTGTTATTGCCTGTGGTGGATATTTCAGCAAGACAGTAGGAGAAGACATGGAAATTGTTGTCCGGATGCGCCGTTATATGGTTGAAAGAAATGAACCCTATGAAATCGCTTACGTTCCAGATCCGCTCTGCTGGACAGAAGTTCCTGAAGATACGGTGATACTCGGACGCCAAAGAAACCGATGGACACGTGGTATGATTGATACCCTGAATGTTCATAGAGCCATATTTTTCAATAAGAAATATGGCAGATTCGGAACGCTGGGGTACCCTTACTGGTTCTTTTTCGAGTGGTTTGTTCATGTTATTGAGGTAGTTGGGATTCTGTATTTTCTTTTAATTATCATGTTCGGAAAGCCGAACTGGGAGTTTTTCGGGATCATGTTTGCCTTGGTTTACAGTTTTGCCGTAGGCCTCTCGGTATGGGCGATCCTTTTTGAAGAACTGACTTATCATAAATACGAACGACGAAGGGACGTGCTTATATTGGTGATAACCGCTCTTCTTGAGCCAGTGTTTTATCATCCGCTGATCCTGTATTGGGCAGTCCGCGGAAACCTCGATTATCTATCAGGCAACCGACGATGGGGAGAAATGGTACGAAAAGGATTTGGCGCCATGAGGGCTTTTCTCCGGAGCCTTTGATCACGTATCTATTTTGTCTTTTTCGCGTTTTTCTCATACATTTGCAGTCCAAATTGGTCTCGTAGCTCAGCTGGATAGAGCAGCAGCCTTCTAAGCTGCGGGTCGTGGGTTCGAATCCCGCCGGGATCACCAGAGCGTCCCGATTAGCGGACGCTTTTTTTATTCCGGGACGCCATCTTGCTTTTAAACATGAATAACACAATTGGACCATTGGTTTGAACTTTTCCTATCAAAGGAAAGTTCCGGATACGAACTTAGCTCTATTCAACCGACCACTGAAGCCGGTAAAAATGTCAATATCAGTAATGATGCCGGATGATCGTTTCCTCTGGAAATGAAACGAGTTGATAATAATTCAGTTGCAACTTTAATATTAAAGTTAAACTATCAGGATTTAACGTCACGATCCTTCACAATTGCCGATGCGGACCGGACCTAGTATAGCAAAAGGCTATTCTTTTTTGAGGGCGAACCTTGCAGATGCCACAGATCTTTGCCAATAGCGGTGTGGATTATATGAGCATCAGCCGGCAGGATTAAGGCAGTCGTATTTCCATTTAGCCTGGGACTGCTGTTAATCGCGAGGACCCTTGGCATATACTACTTGTTTTTTAGGCACCTGACACTAATACCTGTTTTCTTGTTAAAGTGGTTTTTCACCAAAAGGCCGTTGCAAGCAGCAACTTCCCGTATATACCCTTCATTATAGAACTGGTAAATATATGAACTGGACTGCCAAAAGAATCCGCTGGCGCCAAAACTATAGAACTCCCCCTGTGCATGGCGGTCTCCGGCAAAATAAGCTTCAAATCCGCTTGAGCCGCCAACTTTAAGCCGTGCACCAGCGTCTCCATAAATATAGAAACTATTCAGGGTCTTGAAATCCCCATCGGTTGGAATGTGCCAGCCATCCGGACAAATACCTTGAGCACCTTCGGTTTCCGAGTATCCCATGGCCTCATCCCAATCATAAAGTCCTCCATAAAGATCACAGTTATAGGGATCGTTATCGAGGCAGTATTTTTCTATAATATTGTTATTCGACATATCAGCATGGTCACGGTTAGAGACGGTACTCGCGACATATCGGCCGACATTCAGGTTTTTACCCATCCAGCATTGATCACCGATCTGTAACGTTGGATAGACATTTCCGTCTGCGTCGGTAACCGTGGGGGCGCCGGGGCATGGATTGATACTAACCTGAAAGAACTTCAGGCTGGTTTCGTCGAAAGATGTACCGCATTTTCCGGATATGGACCACCGAAGTGTGAAGATGAGGTTTGCTGAATCCCTGATGAACCAGGATGAAGGATCGCTTGGATTGGAAAACCGGCCACCCGTACCGTGGGTAACTGTCCAGATTCCTTGTCCGTTGAATGGAATGTTTCCTTCCAACCTGATAGAATCGGCAGCAATGAATGGCATGTCGGATCCGGCCTCAGCCCTGCTGGGGATGCCTATTACATTGATAAAAGTGAAGGCAGTATCTGCACAATTGGTCTGACTGTCTTTATAGCGGTAATAGAGTTTAAAGCGTCCCGGCCCAACAGCCGCAGGATTGAATTTTCCATCGGTTATGCCTGGTCCCCAATAAGTGCCACCACCCGGATTTCCTCCGGTGATAATAAAAGCCGGATCATTTGAGCAAACAGAGTCCCTGCTGATCAAGGTTACAACAGGTGGATCATTGATCAGGATTTGCACAGCCTCGGAATAAACCGGCGCACACTGACCGTCGATGATTTCACTGCGGTAAAATCCGGGTTCCGAGGCAATGATCATCAGGGAATCCCGATTCGCACCTGAGATTGTGCTCCAGTCGGAACCGCTACCTGATCGTTGCCAGTTCAGGGCACCCCTGTAATTTTGAACGAACAGATAGGCTGTATCATGACGGCACAGGTATTGCTGACTAAAGGCCGCTGATCCATAGATAAAAATAAATGCAAGTAGTATGCTTTTTTTCATTTCCTTCTGTCGTTATCTGATAACCAATCGTTGTGAAATCGTATGATCTGTAAGGCGGATCCTTAAAAAGTACATGCCGCTTTCAAGCATTTGTGTCTCAATTTTCAAGTCACCTGCCGGACCGCCAGTATAATCCTGTGTATAGACCACCTGACCCAAGCGATTCAATATCTGTACCCTTGTTGGAGTGGAATTCAATGCACTCAGCCCAGAGATTGTAAAGCTTCCTTGGCTTGGATTTGGAAAAACACGGATGTTATTGTAAAGACTATTCTCATCGATGCCCAAACACGGATCTATGTGGACATTAACGAAACTGACGGCAACACATCCCCGTCCATCCGTAACACTGACCATGTAGGTTTTGGAATTGCCAGGTGTGGCAACAGGATTGGCAGAGGTTGGATCGTTGAGCCCATCCGGTGGAGACCAAAGGTAAGCATAGGAAGTATAGCCACCTGAAGCGGTAGGTTCTCCTCCAAGGGTAACCGAATGCCCTGAACACATTAGTGTGTCTTTTCCTGCAAAAGCCGATAAAGCGGGTGGTTGGCTAAAGCTTACCTGAATTCCCTGCGCTCCGGCCTCAACCATTCCAAGGCATAAAAGGCATATCAATCCAACAATTTGTCTCATATGTAGTCTAACTTTACGGATCAAATGTAGAAACAGCACAATATGAACCCAACAATTGTTTTAAACCTGCCTGTAGAATTGTTCACAAGTGGTTCCCGAAAAAGGAATCATCAATACTAACAGATTTTGAATTAGATATTTACGTAAATTGTTAAAACGTTGTTAAAACTGTTGATCGATGGAGATATCAATCTGGTGGGTGCGCAGGGATATTCGAATTGAGGACAATCTGGCTTTGTTTCGTGCGTTGGAATCCGGTTATGCTGTTTTACCCCTGTTTATCTTTGACCGGGAAATACTGGCAGGGATGGCCCCAACCGACCTCAGGGTTGAGTTTTTAGTCCGGGAGGTTGATAAACTATCTGGAATTCTTGCAGATCAAGGGTTTGATTTCAGGGTTGAAACTGGAATCCCTCTGGAAGTATTCAAAATACTGACTGTTAAATATACCGTCCGACATGTTTTTGCTTCTGTCGACTATGAACCATATTCAATCAAAAGGGACCAGGTCATTGAAGAATTTCTAAGAACAAAGGATTGTTGTTTTCACCGGCTGACAGACCATGTTGTTTTTACCCCTGATCGTGTGATCAAAGAAAATGGAACTCCATATCAGGTATTTACTCCCTATAAAAAAAATTGGCTTAAGGTGCTTGAGGCCGACAATATAAATTATTATCCATCGGAGAAACATTTGGCTCGCCTGCTTCCACTTAATCGACCATGGAAAAAAATAGAAACCGTGGAAGGCTTTATCCGCCAGGATTTTGAGTTTCCTTCAAATGAGCCGGATCTGGTAACTATTACCAATTATCATCTGCATCGGGATTTCCCCGGTGTACAGGGAACATCTCGCCTGGGTATTCACTTAAGGTTCGGGACCCTTTCTATCCGAAAGCTTACCCGCCTTGCTTTAGATTATAACACTACTTTTCTTAGTGAGCTTATCTGGCGGGAGTATTATCAAATGATCCTTTTCTTCTATCCATCCGTGGTGACCCGATCTTTCAGGCCGGAATATGATCAAATCCAATGGCTGAACAAGGACGATGATATTGCCGCCTGGTGTAACGGGCAGACGGGTTACCCCCTGGTTGATGCGGGAATAGGAGAGTTGCTTGCAACAGGCTATATGCACAATCGGGTCAGAATGGTAACCGCCAGTTTTCTTACGAAGCATCTGTTGGTTGACTGGAGGTTTGGTGAAGCTTTTTTTGCTGCGCATCTTCTTGATTACGAACTTGCTTCCAATAATGGTGGTTGGCAATGGGCTGCTGGTTCTGGTTGCGATGCGGCTCCTTATTTCAGGGTATTCAACCCGGTATTGCAAGCAAAAAGGTTTGATCCGCAAAATATTTATAGTAAGCGCTGGATTACAGGGTTTGTGAGTCCTGATACTTATATAAAACCAATAATAGAGCATGGATATGCGCGCGACCGTGTTTTAAAAGCCTTCAGAAAGGGTTTGTCAGCCAATGGGATTGATTCCCTACCTTAGCGCCCTTTGGACTACTAATTCTTCCAATATGATTGAGGATACTTATAATGGCGGTCGAATTCTTCCCATCCTCGAGGAGTTTTATACGCTTCAGGGTGAAGGGTATCATACCGGTACTGCTGCTTTTTTTATCCGGATCGGGGGCTGCGATATAGGCTGCAATTGGTGCGACAGCAAAAGCAGCTGGTCTTTTGGAACGCATCCGATGATTGATGTGGATGATTTAGTAGAGCGGGTGTCGGCCTATCCGGCCAAGGCAGTGGTTGTTACAGGCGGTGAGCCTGGCCTGTTTCCCCTTGATTATTTATGCAGGCAGCTGCACAGCAGGCAGATTAAAACATTTTTGGAAACATCAGGCGCTTATGATTTATCGGGTGAATGGGATTGGATCTGCCTTTCTCCAAAATTTCAGAGCCCGCCGGTGCCGGATAATTACCTTCGTGCCAATGAGCTTAAAGTGATAATTGAAAAAGAATCTGATTTCAGATGGGCTGAAGATAACGCGATCTCAGTCAGAAACAGCTGTCATCTCTATCTGCAGCCTGAGTGGAGTCAAAGACGAACCCTGCTTGAGCCCATAATCTCTTATATTGAGTCAAATCCACGATGGAGGCTTTCCCTGCAAACTCAAAAGTATATCGGTATTCCGTAATGATCAGGATTTTAGGAATTTTACTGTTTGCTTTATTGACCCCGATACTGTCCGATGGGCAGACCTATTCGGTCCCCACCGCAAAGGCACAAAGGCAGATGAACCAGTTGAGGGGGTTAATCAGTAACATGGAATACGCCCAAGCCGGTTTGCTCGCTCAAAAGATTACACAGCGTTATCCACAATGGGCTGAAGTCTGGATGGCTACTGCAGAAATTGCCCATGAGACCGGGCAACCCGAACTATGTGAAAAAGCGACGGAGAGGGTAGTGACGCTGGATTCAACGGGTTACCCTGGTGCATATCGGTGGCTCGCGGTACGAAAGTTCAGTTTGGGGTTATACACGGAAGCGCTGGAATTATTCTATCGATACAAATCTGTCCGGGTTTCGCAAGGTATAGAGAATCATGAGGATAGCCTGCTGGTCGCAAGCCTCCTGTTTTCCTTGAAGGAGGTGCAAAAGGCCTCTGTCACCTATCCCGAAAAATTGCCAGAGATTATAAGTTCCGATGAAGATGATTATTTTCCAAGTTTAACCGCTGATGGTTCTAAGCTTGTTTTTACAAGAATAGTCAGAAAAAGGGGGGGGGCGGAAAATATTAGCACTAACGAAGACCTGATTCAGGCAGATTGGAGAAATGGGAGTTTCCTCAATGTAAGAGTATTGCCCGGTCCTATAACCACCTTGAATAATGAAGGAACGCAAACACTAAGGCAAG
The DNA here is from genome assembly GCA_001769295.1 of Bacteroidetes bacterium GWF2_49_14. Lineage (GTDB taxonomy): Bacteria > Bacteroidota > Bacteroidia > Bacteroidales > UBA12481 > UBA12481. The sequence goes on from MEOR01000085.1 coordinate 17,871, forward strand.
ATGGCCGGGTTATGATTTATACTGCTTGCAACCGGCCGGATACGAAGGGTGGCTGTGACCTTTACCTATCCGGTAAAACAGGGGATAGCTGGAGTGTGCCTGTAAACCTTGGCTATCCGGTGAATACAAGGTATTGGGAATCAACACCATGTCTTTCGACGGACAATAGAACCCTGCTCTTTGCCAGTAACAGACCCGGTGGGATTGGAGGAATGGACATCTGGATGAGCACACGGCTTGCTGACGGAAGCTGGTCACAACCACAGAATCTGGGAAGGCCGGTCAATTCTCCGGGGGATGAGATGTCTCCTCAATTTGGCAGTAATCTTTCGGACCTCTGTTTCGCGTCAAACGGTCATATCGGATTAGGTGGTTTTGATCTTTATATTTCTGGCAAGGACAACGACGGAAAGTTGACGCAGCCTGTCAACCTGGGATTTCCGATCAATACCCATGCAAACGAGGATGGTATTGCTATATCCGGGTTACAGGGGATTGCGATTATTGCCTCGGACAGGGACCAAACAACTGGAAAAGATTTGTATCTGGCAAAATGGGAAAAGCGGGATGATGGACTTAGCTCCGTCATTGTGATAAAGGGTCTGGTTCAAGACAGGAAAACAGGCCTTCCCCTTGCTGCCAAAATTGAAATCCAGCCTTCGGGAGATCACAGATCAAGCCAGGTTGATTCTGACCCCGTATCCGGTAGTTTTCTACTGGGCATACCCAGGTTTGAAACCTACAGGCTCACCGCTGGTTTATCGGGTTATATGCCTTATTCTGAATATGTTGTAACAAAGGATCATGAGTTCAAGGGAACCATTACTAAAGAATTGCTAATGGACGCTGTTTCGGAAGGATCTGCAGTTGTTTTGCATAATATCTTTTTCAGGGTTGATTCATATGAATTGTTGCCTGAATCTGAAGGTGACCTTGTAGACCTGTTGGGCTTTATCCTGGAGAATCCGGGATTAAAATTTGAAATCAGCGGACACACGGATTCAACGGGAACCCCCTCGTACAATGAGGCACTAAGCCAAAAAAGAGCCGAATCGGTACGGAATTATTTAATTAACAGTGGATTATCGCCTGCCACAATTGTGGCAAAAGGTTATGGCTCAAACCAACCCATTACAAATAATTCAACGGAGAAGGGTAGGGCAGCCAACCGGAGAACAGAATTGCGCGTAGTTACCAATCGTTAGAATCAGTCCAGAAATTTGGAAATTGCTTTTATCAGATCATCAAGATGAATAGGTTTGGGCAGATAGTCATCACACCCTGCCTGAAAAAGACGATCAGTATCAACATCATCCGTAAAAGTCGTTTGAGCAATAACCGGCAGATCCGGGCGAATTGCCTTGATTGCCTCGGTGGCGCGAAATCCGTCGAGGTTAGGCATTCTCAGGTCCATCAACACCAGGTTAATCCCCGGATCAGACTGACAAAGTTGTATTGATTCCATCCCGTCTCTTGCCCAAATAAGGGTCGCTTTGGTGCGTGAAAGAGCAGCCCTGAAAAATAGCATATTGGTTTCAACATCCTCCACGATCATTATCTTCTTGCCGGTCCAATCCGGGGTTTTTGAATTGTTCATTTACCGTGATAATTTTAATACTGTTTCAAGATCAACTAATTTAAATGGCTTGCTAATGTATCCGTTCATACCTTCCGAAATAAAATTCTCCATGTCGCCTTTAACTGCATTGGCCGTCATTGCTATAATGGGTATAGGGCTCTTTTCCTGGTTTTCAGATTCGTATTTTCTGATATCCTGCATGGCCTCAACGCCACTTTTTATCGGCATCTGGATATCCATCAGGACGATATCATAACGTTTTTTCAAGGACATTTCATAGGCAACTTGTCCATTTTCAGCTATTTCAACCACATGTCCAAGTTTTGCCAGGTTATACATGGCAACTCTTTGGTTGATTGGATTGTCTTCAGCGAGCAAAACCAGAAGGCTTCTGGTTGGAGTATCCTTAACCGCAACTCCTTGTGTTTCCTCAGCTTTTTCACCTGTTGAAGTACCATAGATTGCCGTAAACCAAAAGGTTGATCCTTTTCCTTCCTCGCTGGAAACACCGATTTCACCATTCATCAATTCTACCAGTCTTTTTGAAATGGTCAGTCCCAATCCTGTTCCGCCAAACTTCCTAGCTGTTGAAGCTTCAGTTTGTGAGAAGGCCTTAAATAGTTTATTCATTCCTTCAGGTGAAATGCCATGACCTGTATCAATAACCTTAAAAAGCAGCTTTACGGAATCGGCGGTTTTCTCTATAATATCAACATTACAGGTGACTCCTCCGGTTTCAGTGAATTTCAAGGCATTATTGACGAGATTGATCAGCACCTGCTTGGTACGAAGAGGATCGCCACTGACATTATCCGGAACATCAGGATTAATGTTGCTCTTCAGGTACAGGCCTTTTTTAATGGCCTGAAAATTAAGAAGTTTAATAGTTTCCTCGAATTTTATCGGTAAGCTGAAATCAATTTTCTCAAGCACAATCCTGCCAGCCTCAATCTTTGAGAAGTCCAGTATATCATTGATAATCGATAAAAGGTTGTCACCGGATAGTTTAATAATCTGAAGGAATTCCTTTTGTTCCAAACTAAGATCGGTTTGCATTAGGATATCAGTCATTCCGATAATCCCATTCATCGGAGTCCGAATCTCATGACTCATGTTTGCGAGAAACATCGATTTTGCCATGTTGGCTGCATCTGAAGCATCCTTTGCCTCCTGTAATGCCGCCTTATCGAAGTGCCTTTCCGTTATATCCCTCGCAATCCCGATCAGGCCTGATACTTCATTTTCATTGTCAAGAATCGGATTTAGCCTGAAATCCATCAGTACCTTTCTCCCGTCGGCCAGGTCAAGCCAGAGTTCCATTTGCTGCATTGTTTTTTCCAAGATCAGTAATTTCTCGGCTTTGTTCAGTGAAGCGACCAGTGATGGCGGGAACACCTCATCATCTCTTTTTCCGATAATCTTCTTTTCAGACAGGTTGGTGTATACCTCAAATGCCTTGTTACACCCCAAAAATCTTGAATCTGCTGATTTGTAGAAGACAGCATCGGGGATTGACTGCAAGAAGCTGCTG
>MEOR01000086.1 GCA_001769295.1 Bacteroidetes bacterium GWF2_49_14
GGAATTTCAGAAGTGATACCCAAGGTGGGCATGGAACTCGGCAAGGATTATCAGATTATCACCATCAGTTTTAATCCTCTGGATACCCCGGAAAGAGCAGTTCTTAAAAAGGTAAACTACATCCAGCAAATACCTGAGGATCAGAGTAAATCATGGATCTACCTCACCGGCTGGCAGGAAAACATAACCAAAATAACCGATGCGGTCGGATATCATTATAAGCCTACCGGGCTTGATTTTGCGCATCCATCGGCACTGATCATTCTGAGTCCCCAGGGCAAGATCACACGTTATCTGTTTGGGATCAGCTTTCTGCCCTTCGACTTGAAAATGGCGCTGATCGAAGCCCAGAAAGGACTTGCCCGGCCAGCCATCAATAAGGTTCTGGAACTTTGTTTTGCCTATGACAATAAAAGCCGCGGATATACCCTTCAGGTTACGAGGATCGTTGGGAGCCTGACAATACTCGCGGCACTGATTGTTCTGGCGGTACTGATCTTCAAGAAACGAAAAAAAACAGCAAAATCCTGATAGAATGAGCACCAGCGAAACACACGCGCAAGTAAGTTATCTCGAACATCAAGGGAAGTACAAAGGGATACTGGGTTGGTTAACATCGACCGACCACAAGCGGATTGCGCTTCTGTACATGTACAGCATGCTTGTATTTTTCTCTGTCTCTGCAATTCTCGGGTTGCTGATGACAATTGAAAAGGCGGCGCCCGGGCAAGACATCATGACGGCTCAGCAGTATAACGGATTCTTTACGATCCATGGGGTGATCATGATCTTCATCATCGTGATTCCCGGACTGGCTGCGGTTTTTGGCAACTTCGCCCTGCCGATCATGATCGGTGCGCGGGATGTGGCTTTTCCAAAATTGAACCTTTTTTCATGGTATCTGTATATCATCGGTGCTATTTTGGGTGTTCTTTCCCAGTTTGCAGGTGACGGACCTCCGGATACCGGGTGGACCTTCTATGTCCCCTACAGTGCAGAATCCTCCACGAACGTGATATTCGCCCTTACGGCGGCTTTTGTCCTCGGGTTCTCCAGCATCCTCACGGGCCTGAACTTTATTGTTACCATTCACCGCATGCGTGCTCCGGGGATGACCTTTTTCAAGATGCCGCTTTTCCCCTGGTCGCTTTATGCAACCGCCTGGATCCAGCTGCTGGCCACCCCGATCATCGGAATCACCCTGTTGATGGTCATTGCCGAGCGAGTACTCCATATTGGGTTCTTTGATCCTGCTCTGGGGGGTGATCCGGTGCTCTTTCAACATCTCTTCTGGATCTATTCCCATCCTGCAGTTTATATCATGATCCTGCCGGCCATGGGTGTGGTGACTGAAATATTCCCGACATTCAGCCAAAAGCCGGTTTTCGGATATGGCGCCATCGCCATTTCATCCCTGGCTATCGCATTTGTCGGGTATTTCGTCTGGGGTCACCATATGTTCACCTCCGGAATCAGCTATTGGTCGAGATGGTTTTTCTCCTTCCTCACCTTTATTGTTGCAATTCCGAGTGCCATCAAGGTATTCAACTGGGTGAGCACGATGTATGGCGGGTCCATCGATATGAAGCCGCCACTTCTCTATGCAATTTCCTTTATCTTTCTATTCATGATCGGTGGCTTTACCGGACTGACCCTCGGTTCACTGGCTACAAATATCCAGCTGCATGACACCAGCTTTGTAGTCGCTCATTTCCATTATATCATTTTTGGCGGGATGGGATTTGCCTTCTTCGCGGGTATCCACTACTGGTACCCCAAAATTTACGGCAGGATGTACAGCAACCGATGGGCTTATATCGGTTGGGGATTTCTCTTTACCGGGTTTAACCTCCTCTATTTCCCCCAGTTCATTATCGGAATTCAGGGCATGCCCAGAAGATATTTCGATTATCTGCCCGAGTTTCAATGGGGCCACTTCCTCTCCCTGATCGGTGCCATTATTTTATTATCGGGCTTCATTATTATGGTATCCAACCTCATCTATCACCGGAGGAAAGGTGCCATTGCCCCGGCCAATCCGTGGAAGGGCGTTACGCTCGAATGGCAGATCCCGTCACCGCCGCCTGTAGAAAATTTCGATGAAATTCCGACAATCACAAGGAAACCGTATTTCTTTGGAAAAGATTAAGTTAAGAGTATGACGAATCCTATGCACGACGAACACCACGATCACCTGGGATCCAAGATGGGAATGTGGCTGTTCATTTTCACGGAATTGTTCCTCTTTGGAGGATTGTTCCTGGTATATGCCATATTCAGATCCAAGTATGGCGAAGATTTCCACCATGCAGCCGAGGAGTTGAACGTCTTTATCGGAACACTCAATACGGTGGTGCTCCTGATCAGCAGTATGACCGTTGCGATGTCGATATCGGCCATCCAGAAAGGTGACTCCGGAAGGGCGATCAGGCTTCTGCTCCTCACAATAGTCCTGGCCCTGGTTTTCATGGTTAACAAATATTTCGAGTGGGGACATAAATTCGAGTTCAAACTGTATCCGGGATCACCTGTTCTGGGAAACCTCCCAAAGGGTGAGCTTCTGTTCTTCGGACTCTATTTTATGATGACGGGCCTGCATGCCCTGCACGTGGTCATTGGCTGTGTCCTGCTGGGAATCACTATCCCGAAGATCGCCAAAAAGCAAATTACCAGTGAACGATATACCTTCCATGAAAACGCAGGACTCTACTGGCACCTGGTTGATTTTATATGGATATTCCTGTTCCCAATGATGTATCTCATTACATGATGGTACATGCTGTCATCCCGATGAAAATCGGGATCCCCGGGCAGATGCTTTGAGGCATGGGGTCCCCGCTTTCGCGGGGATGACAAGCACCCGGGGGGAGGTTGTTTTTTGGTTTTTGTTTTTTGAGGTTTGAGATTTTAAAGAGTTATGGAGAAACATCATATTTCAAGTTATACGTCGCACGGGATTGTGCTGACGGTTTTGCTGACGCTTACGGCTTTGTCTGTAACGATTGCGGAGTTACACCTTGGAGCCATTTCGGTTGCGGTGGCGCTCCTGGTGGCGTCCATTAAAGGGACAACCGTGCTGACCTACTTCATGCACCTGAAATACGAAAGCACCTTTTTCAAAGTGATGGTGGCGGGTGTATTTGCGATGTATGCACTCATCATCATTTTTACTTTTTTCGATTATATATTTCGTTAACAAAAAACAAGCACCATGTTTGAAGGAGCATCTAACCTGGCAGACGGCGTTGACCGGGCGTTTGTTTTCATCTTTTCGATAGCGGCCTTTTTTATTATCGGCATCACCGCATTCATGATCTGGGTGGTGATCCGGTATAACCGGAAAAAGGGCAAGCCCGCCATGCAATTTACCGGCAACAACACCCTTGAGGTAATCTGGATCGTGATTCCGCTGATTATCGTTATGGCCATGTTCTATTTTGGATGGATCGGCTTTGCCCCGATGAGGAAAGTGCCGGCCGATGCCATGAAAGTGACTGCCATAGGACGCATGTGGGAATGGTCCTTTGATTATGGCAACGGAAAGATTTCCAAAATCATGGTTGTCCCGGCCGACAAGCCGGTAAGAGTGGACCTGCATTCCGTTGATGTCAATCACAGCTTTTTTGTACCGGCTTTCCGGGTTAAGGAAGATGTGATACCCGGATACGATAATTTCCTGTGGTTCTCTGCCTTCAGGGTTGGTGAATATGATATTTTATGCACGGAATATTGCGGATTGATGCACTCAGCCATGATGTCATCGGTAAAGGTGGTTCCGGAAGCGGAATTCATCGCCTGGCTCGACTCCCTGCCCGCAACCGGAGATATTCCGGATCCGGAAGGACTGACACTGCTGAAGAATACAGGTTGTATCGCTTGCCATACCCTCGACGGAATCCGCCTGGTCGGCCCCAGCTTTAAAGGCTTCTACGGAAAAACACACACTGTTGTCGAGAAGGGGGCCGAGAAAGAGGTTGTGGTTAATGAAGAGTATCTCCGCTCATCAATTCTTGAACCTAACAAACAGGTTGTCAAGGGATTCAATAAAGGACTCATGCAGCCATACGGTAATGTGCTGAGCGAAGATCAGATCAAACTGATGGTTGAATATCTGATGACCCTCAAAGATTAACGCTGTTCGCCCATTGCCGGCCGCTATCCTTAAACTGATCAAATATAAACTGTCGCTGGCAGTTACTTTATCGGCAACGATGGGGTTTTTTCTGTTCCGCAAGGGTCCGGACCCGGCCTTGCCGGTTCTCATTGCCGGCGTGTTTTTGCTGGCCGGCGGATCTGCAGCTCTGAATGAATATCAGGAAAGAAAACGGGATGCACTTATGGGTCGCACCCGCAGCCGGCCGATACCGTCCGGAAGCATCAAACCCCTCATGGCACTCGTTATTTCGATCGGCTTTATCCTGACGGGCCTTCTCCTGCTCTCCCGCTTCGGCATAGCCCCTGTTATTCTTGGGGCAGTCAACCTGTTGCTGTATAATGGTTTATATACCCCGATGAAGATCCGCAATTCATTTGCGGTGATTCCGGGGGGCCTTGTCGGGGCGATCCCTCCGGTCATAGGGTGGAGCGCTGCAGGCGGACCACTTTTTCATCCCAATATCCTTTTCATCGCAACCCTGATGTTCCTGTGGCAATTGCCCCACTTTTGGCTGTTAATTATACGGTATGGGAAGGAATATGAAGCTGCTGGATTCTCAACACTTAAAAGGTATCTCGACGACAATCAGATTAAGAGGCTGATTTTCTTCTGGATGCTCGTTTCATCGGTTTTTCTGCTGACGGCACCGGTGTTTGGCATCCAGATCGACCTGTGGATTTTCATTCTCCTGGCGCTTCTGAATGTGCTCTTTATCGGATTCTTCTATTACGTGCTGTTCCTGAATCCATCGGAGAAACGGATCCGGCTCATTTTCATCCTCACCAACGTTTTTCTGACAGTGGTGCTGGGGGTACTGATCGTTAACTCGGTGACATGAACAAACACGGGCGCACGCCGTGCGACATTCCTGGCACGGAATGGAAACGGGCGCACGCCGTGCGACATTCCTGGCACGGAATGGAAACGGGCGCACGCCGTGCGCCCCTACGGGGACGTAATTACACGAAAAATTCGTTGCCGATTTTGCGGGCGCGGGTGGGCTTGTCGAGGTCGATGCCCAGAGCCATCCCGATCTCAACCAACAAGTTCCAGCCGGCAGCCAGCTCCACATAGGGAGCCATTTTCCCTCCTTCAGGGATAATAAATGTCGGAAAAGAAGTCTGCCTGGATGATATGGCAACCACCTTCATGCCGACACCCTTGACGAGGCACTCCATGAACTTTTCCTCTTCGCTCAGGAAGGGCTCAACAATGATCACCACCTCATTCTTGTCCATCACCTCCTCGATACCATGCACCGCATAGGTCCCTTCCAGGAACTCAGATTTCTTGCGGGTGATTTCGTTGGTTTTGAGGGTCAGCTCTTCAACCACTCCGTTGTTCCGACCGGCAAAATAGATCTTGTCTGCATTCTTTGCCGCCAGAATTATTTCAGGATCAATCACGGAGGTCAGGGCGGTATTGATCTGGTCGGGCAGCTCATCAAAACCGCACATGCACTTGCCGAGCATCTGGCGGATCATGGCATCGTAAAAAAGTCCCTGTTCGATCACCGACTTGGTAGCAGCCACGGCATCTTCCTTGCCGCAGTTCAGCACATGCGTTTCATGAGCAAGCTCTGCCAGCTTGGTATTTTCATTGGCAGTGAGTCCGAACAGCGAATCATGCCCCTCCTCGCGAAGCTTCATGAAAAGTCTGACAACCTCCTTGGTTTTCCCTGAGTTCGAAGCGCCGAAAACAGCAAGGTCCTTAAGCGCATATTCCATCGCCTGGGTTGATCCATCGGTATAAACCGGAATCTTTGCCCCCCATTTCAGGATATCGTACATGGCCCGCTTGGCAGGAAAAATCCGGCTGCTTCCTTCACCGGTGAGGAAAAGGCCCTTTTTCGCCATGGCCTTTTCGGCATAGGAAGTGGCCACCATGGGGTCAAATTTTCTGACCACCTCAGTTGTTTCCATCATTTCGCGGACCAGCGCGAAGGTTGCGTACTTGCTGTCTTGTAGGTTCATAGCTATATTTTAATTGGCCTCCCTGCGGTCGGCTAAATGGCTCGGCTGACGCCTCGCTAATTGGTTCGCTGCGCTCACTAATTGGCCCTCCGGGCTAATTAGCGCGAAGCGCCAATTAGTGTGCGCAGCGAACCAATTTTTATTTATTTATATTTCACAAACTCCCTAAGTTCTTCCTGCACCACCGGATCTTTCTGGAACCCACCACCCAGATGCTGCCAGAATACCTCTGCATATTCAACTCCCACCATGGCACCGTAATCTTTGTTACCCTGATAAACCACTCCGAAGAAATCATCCATCTTGTGCATCACCCTCATGAGTTCTTTCTGTGATTCATGGTACTGCAACATTTGCTGCTTGGTGTCCATTACCGGAGTAACATCCACAAAGAAATGCGGGGGAACGATAGGGGCACCAATCGGGTCCGTCAGGGTAAGGGGTGCAGTGTGGTAGAGGAGCGGGGTGATTTCAAGCGGCTTTTCCGTAACCGGCACATTTGGAAGAGTCGCCACCATGGTGGCAGCTTCCACAATGTTGCAGGTTGCACGGTGGTCAGCATGATAATCCATCGGAAGATGGGTCATTACAATGCCCGCCTTATATTCCCTGATAATCCGGGTTACATCGAGCCTGAAATCCACATTATCGATAAGATACCCGTCGCGTCCTCCCAGACAGATATACTCAGCGCCGAGAACAGCGGCCGCTTTCCGAGCTTCTTCCCTCCGTATGGCTATGGTTTTGTCCTCGGTTGAACCGATTCCACCCATGCCGCCGGCAGTAAGAGTGACAATGACAATCTTGTATCCCTTGTCTTTCAGATGCTTAAGAGTACCGGCATTCCAGGCTTCCGTATCATCCGGATGAGCATGTACAGAGACGACGACGTTGTTAAATTTTCGCATGTAATCGGGTGAATTCAGGTAATTTTCCAATAAGAGGGCGAATATAATCCAAAAAGGCATTGCTGACAAAATTTCCCTCCGCATTGAAATACTCTTTCGGCATCGGTTTCGCATGGACTGCCACATCTTTCAGTAGAGCCTTCCCAAACCGGCACTCATAGGGAATATTTTTAACTCTTTCAAGCGTGACCATGAATCCTGATTCGCCGTTTTCCGCCAACCGCACGGCCTCTTTCCCGGCGTGATAGGCCTCGTCAAGATCCAACTCCACGGCATTGACAAAATCCGACATGATGAGCGACTCCGTGATCTGAAATTCGCCCCGGAAACCAAACTCCTGGCTGATCATTTTGTGCAGGTTCAATCCGACACTGGCTCCGCCCATGGCGCCGAACTCAGTATTGTTGAATTTATCTTTCGTGAGGGAGGCGCTCACGGCCGTTCCATCCGAATATTTCAACCCTTCGCCGCAAACAACCGAAACCCAGCCGTACCTTTTATACACTCCATCCACATCCCTGAGAAATTTATCCCGGTCAAAAGCAAATTCAGGACAATAGATCAGGTGCGGAGCATCCTCTTCATTATGCTTAGCGATTGCAGTTGCTGCACCCAGCCAGCCTGCATCCCTTCCAATAGTCTGATATACAACGAACTGGTCAACTTTTTTCATATCCCTGGCCAATACACCCCCCTGCATGACATTGAGGATATTGCTTTTGGCCGCAGAAGGAAAGCCGGGTGTATGATCCGTCCCAAACAGATCATTATCAACCGTTTTCGGAATCCCTACCCCGATAAGTTCATACCCCTGGGTTTTGCAGTACGCCTCCACACGGTTAATTGTATCCATGGTATCATTTCCCCCGATCAGGAAGAAATAGTGAATATCATGCTTTTTCAGCACCTCCATGATTCTTGGAAAATCCTCATCCTTGAGCTTATGTCTGGAGGATCCTAGCGCCGAACCCGGGGTTTTCCTCAGTCCTTTAATCACCTCTTTCGGCTGTTTTCCGAAATCGATCAGCCATTCCTTCATGAACCCTTCGATTCCATAGTTCATCCCAAATACCTCACCTATCTTTTCCGATTTCATAGCGGCCTTCACCACCCCGGCCAGACTCGAATTGATCACTGAGGTGGGTCCCCCGGACTGGCCGATGATACAGTTTCCTTTCATGGTAAGACTTATTAAATATTAATTGGCCTCCCTTCGGTCGGCTAAATGGCTCACTGCGCTCGCTAATTGGCGCTTCGCGCTAATTGGGCCAGAGCCTAATTAGTGAGCGCAGCGAACCAATTAGCGAGGCGTTAGCCGAGTCAATTAGCGAGCGCAGCGAGCCATTTATTGTGTTTTTCTCGCTTCAAAAACCAGCTCCCCAAAATACTCCGGCCGGTGATAATCAGGGTTCTCGGTGCCCACCGGATTCCAGGTCAGATAGTGGGGCTGCGTGAGTTTATCCCCGCATTTATAAAAATTAGCCTTGAAAGTCCTTCCCCCGAGTCTCCCTATCTCTTTGCCGGCAAAGGCTTCAACCGGGATGGCAATGGTCAGCTCCCAGGATTGTTCCCCGATCTTTTCGCTGAAGGGCATGGTTCCCATGGTTCCCATCCTGCGTATCTTGCTGATATAGGACGGATCGACTTTTTTGCTGTCGGCCCGGCCCGTTCCCTTGCCCAGGAGACAGGTTCCTATCGGGTTAAACTCAAAATTATAATAGATCCCGTCGGAGTCGGGGGATACAAAGAATTCCACGCATGAGTCTTCACAAACACTCTCGTTGGAACTGTCTTTTTCAGCCAGCACAAAGTTCTCTGTAACATAATACTTCAGGTAAATTTCAGAATCTCCATATCCGATATTGAATCGTACGGCCGGTTCATTCACATACCCATCCCAATTAACCGTACTGATTTCATGGCCTTTACCCAGGGCATCGAGGGCTTTTGAAACCTCAGTCAGATCCGGATGGGGAGCGGAAAATCCCAGCCAGGGAACAATTATCGTTTTCATTACAATTTGCAGGTACATTTTATATCGTTATGCGGGTTTGGTGATGGGGGCGAAACGGGCGCCCGGTGGGCGCCCTTACGGGCAAGACGGGCGCACGCAGTGCGCCCCTACGGGTACGCGTCATTTAATTTGATTCCAGGCAAGTCCCGATGCTCCCAAAATCGCGGCATCGGCCTCTTTGAGGCTCGATGGTATTATTTTCAGGGATTTTCGGTAATAGCCCATGATATTTTCATCCACGAACCGGCTGAGCGGGTCGAGCAGCAGGTCGCCCGACTGAGCTAGTCCTCCGAACAGGAAGACCGCTTCCGGACTGCAGAAGGCAGCTGCATTATTGATGGCAGTGGCGAGCATTTCGGCGGTCTGTTCAAAGGCTGCCAGTGCTATCTGGTCTCCGTTGTTGGCCGCTTCGGCAATGTCTTTTGAGGTCAGCTCATCGGCGGGAATTTTCCGGAGCGGGCTTGGATCGCGGCGCTCGGCAAACAGTTCCAGCACTGTTTTTACAATACCGGTGGCCGATACATAGGCTTCCAGACATCCCTGCCGGCCGCAGCCGCATTCCCTTCCGAAAGGTTCCATCGTGAGGTGTCCCATCTCCCCGGCAAATCCGGTATGGCCGTACACCAGCTCGCCGTTAATGACGATCCCGCTGCCCAGCCCGGTTCCGAGCGTGAGTATGATAAAATTTTTCATCCCTTTGGCGCCGCCGTAAATCATCTCCCCTAAAGCGGCGGCATTGGCATCATTGGTGAGAACAACCGGCACCGGATAATATTTTCCGAACAGTTTCGCCAGCGGAACAATTCCCTTCCAGTTGAGGTTGGGCGCATGCTCGATGGTCCCTTTGCAATAGTTGCCGTTGGGTGCCCCGATGCCGATGGCCTTAAGCTCCACGTCACCGGAATCTCTCAGCAGGCTCTGGATTTCCCGATGCACGGCTTCCACAAAATCCTCGGCCTTTTTATACGTTGCGGTCAATACCTTTCCCTGCGCCAGTATCCTGGCGTCGCGGTCCACCACCCCGATCTTGGTGTTCGTTCCGCCGATGTCGATTCCGATTGTAACTTCTTTCATAATATACAATTAGCTCGTTTGTATCTTTTAAGTGACAGTGATGCCCTTGTCATCCCCGCGAAAGCGGGGACCGGATGGCACACCCGAAATGCCCGCCAAAGCCCTTGTCATCCCCGCGAAAGCGGGGACCGGTTCCATTGCGAACTGTGCTTTAAGGGACGCGATCCCCGCTTCCGCGGGGATGACAAGTGCGCCCGCCAAACCGGTTAACGGCACCCTACCCCCTCACCACCATCCTCACCATCCCCCTCACATTGATCAGGTTGAGAACAAAGGCGAGAAGCATCGCTCCTGCCATCAGCCCAAGGAACCCGATCCACCATGCTATTTCAAGATGATGAGCTCCATATCCCATCAGGGTAACCCCACCAATATATATGATAATTTTACCCATCAGTTTATAGTTCAGCCCGAATTTGAATAACCTGGCAGATATCAGGTATTGCGAGAGTCCCGCGAATCCCTGTGTTGCCAGACAGGCAATAGCCGCTCCGAGGGCATGGTACCGGGGTATCAATATCAGGTTCAATATCAGGTTAATACCAACTGCGATTGCAGAAGACAGGTTCAGTTCCCTGAGGTTTCCGTGTGCTGTGAGGAGGGTACCGTAAATAATGGTTCCGCACATGCCCAGGAAAGAAACCATCAGGATGCCGAAGAAGCCGGCCGATTCGTGAATATTCTCCTCGTAGAGCATGCCCATGATCTCGGTCCGGTAAAAGTGTGAGCCGATTGCCAGCGCAATCATCGGAATAAACAACAACAGTGAGGAGAGCAGTGTCAGTTCGCTGACATTATGCCGCTCCTTGATCATCTTGCTGAATATCGGAAGAAGCAGAACAGCGAAAAGTAGCGCAAACTGATAGGCTGCGTCGAAAATCCGGTAGCCGTTCTGATAAATCCCGGCCTGAATCTCCCCGTTGGGGCGCAACATTTTTTCCAGAAGGATCATATCGATCCGTGTATAGGCAGTCATGAGGAGGACTAGCAGCGCAAAAGGAGCCGACTGCCGCAGCACCACAATAAAAAAGTTCCGGTCATAGCTGAGCTTCTGGAATTTCGATTTCCAGGCAACAATTAAAAAGCAGATGGCGGCAGTCAGCAGGTAGGCAGCCGTTTGCGCATAGACAAACCATTCGATACTGATGGGTGCTTTCAGAACATTTCCCCAAAGGAGAATCGCACAGAAGATTATCATCAGAATCCGGTCGAGAACGGAAATCATGGAGTTCACCGTATGCATCTGCATGCCGGCTATATTCGACCGAAGATATAAGGCAAATGAAATCAGCAATTGATTGACGCCCAGGAGCAGCAGGATATTCAGCCGCCGGCCGGTATGTCCCAGGGCCAGGGCGACTCCAAGGATGACCATGCAATAAATCAATGCCAGAATGAGCTTAAGGACCACCAGGTTTGAGAAGTGCTTCTGTAAAAGCTGATGATTCTGGGAAATATTGCGGTTGTTATAATTGGTGATCCCCATATCCAACAGAATGTTCAACATCAGGGAGATATTGAAAAGAGTGGTATAAAGCCCAAACTCACCCGGGCCTACCAGAACCTGCACATTACGGTCGATGCCAAAAATCCACAGCGGCTTAATCAGAAGATTAAGCAGGATGACCAGGACCAGATTGGCAACAAAACTTTTTTTCAAATTCGTATGGGTTTACTCCCCCTGCGCGGACAGGTCTACAATCAATCAGCCAAATGTAGTAATTTTAACAATTGGAAATCGCTGACTTTTACCAGCATTCGCCTTAATCCATTTACTATGAAATACTTACCAATCTCCCTCATTACGCTTTTTTTGGCTGCCGCCTGCTCCAACCAGGAAAAATCCGGGAACAAGGTTCCTGAGCGCACGATTCTCACGAAAACCGTCATGCTCGACAAGATCAAAGGGGGCTGGGCAGGGCAGGTTATAGGGTGCACCTTTGGCGGCCCCACAGAGTTTGGCTTCCAGGGAACCATGATTCAGGATTATCAGCCGATACCCTGGGATAGCGGCCGCATTGCCTGGTATTTCGAGAATGCGCCGGGGTTGTATGACGATGTGTACATGGACCTCACTTTTGTCGACGTGATGAACAAGGAGGGCATTGATGCGCCGGCTTCGAGTCATGCCAAAGCATTTGCACATGCAGTCTATCCGCTTTGGCATGCCAACCAGGCAGCCCGGCACAATATCCTTCACGGCATTATGCCTCCCGAATCCGGACATTGGCTCAACAATCCCCATTCCGATGATATCGATTTTCAGATCGAGGCTGATTTTGCCGGTCTGATGTCGCCCGGAATGCCGAACACCTCCTCCGGAATCTGCGACCGGATCGGCCATATCATGAACTATGGAGACGGATGGTACGGGGGTGTATACCTCGCTGCCATGTACAGTCTGGCCTTTGTGAGCAATGATATCGAATTTATTGTGGAGGAAGGGCTGAAGACCATACCGGCTGAATCCGGCTTCTATCGGTGCATCCGGGATGTGATCGGCGCATACAAGAAGGATCCCTCCGACTGGAAAGCAGCCTGGTTTGCGGTTGAACGTAACTGGGCGGCCGAAGTGGGCTGTCCGGATGGTGTATTCAGGCCCTTTAATATAGATGCAAAGGTCAATTCGGCTTATGTAGTGATCGGACTTTTATACGGCCGGGGGGATTTTGCCAGGACCCTGCAGATCTCTGCACGCTGCGGGCAGGATTCCGATTGCAACCCCGCGAGTGCCGGGGGGATTCTGGGTACTGTGCTGGGATATGACAAGATTCCGGGGGTCTGGCTTGAAGCACTGGTTCCGATTGAAAACGAACCGTTTTCCTTCACAAGTCTCTCACTATCTGATGTTTATAAATCCAGCTTTAACCATGCACTTGAGATGGTCATAAAAAATGGCGGAGCCATTGATGGCGAAAATGTGACCATTGCTTCACAGGTACCGCAGCCTGTAAAACTGGAGCAGGGCTTTACCGGATATTATCCGGTTGAGAGGCGCAGAATCGGGACCGATATGGAGACCACGGCAGAGATCCGGTTTGTGGGAACGGGCTTTGTACTCACAGGTGAGGTGGACCGTGACTCTTTCAGGAAAAAAATTCCGGGGATTATTGATGTTGAAATGGTTGTGGATGACCTGGCTCCGGTTACTTTTTCCATGCCCTTGAATGATCTGAGTCGGAGGTTGGAGGTGGGATGGAAGTTCGGCCTCACCGATGGGCCACACGTGATCCGGCTGAAAATTCTCAATCCCTGGGAAGCCGGCCGCATCCGGACCGGCGATCTCATCATCTATCGGTCGCAGCCATTCAATCCGTCTATCTGATTTTTTCCTTACTCTGATTATCTTTACCCGATGGTCATTGCTGTCAACTGCCGTTTACTTCAGAAGAACAGGCTCGAGGGCATCGGGTGGTTCACCTATGAAACGCTGAGGCGCATCACACGCGATCATCCTGAGCACCAGTTCATCTTCATTTTCGACCGCCCCTATTCATCGGAATTTATTTTTTCTGATAATATAACCCCGGTAGTGGCCGGGTTTCCTACGCGCCACCCCATTCTGTGGCTGCTTTGGTTTGAAGTGGTGATCCCCCGGGTTCTCCGGAAATACAAGGCTGATATTTTCTTTTCCCCGGATGGATTTCTCTCTCTTCGCACCAAGGTGAAATCGATTCCTGTGATCCATGACATCAGTTTCGTGCACCGTCCCGGTGATCTGCCCTTTTGGCCGCGTGTCTATTACAACTATTTCTTTCCCAGGTTTGCCCGGAAAGCCTACCGGATCTGTACGGTATCCCTTCACAGCCAGAAGGACATGAACCGCACCTGGGATACTGCCCGGGCCATTGTTCGCGTGGTTCACAACGGCGCCAATGACGCCTACCAGCCCCTCACCCCTGAAGAGATCCATGCCACACGTGAAAAATATACCGGCGGGAAGCCATATTTCCTATATGTCGGGTCACTCCACCCCCGAAAGAATGTCGGGAACCTGCTGGATGCCTATGACCGGTTTTGCAGCGAAAACGGGCCGGACGTGAGGATGGTAGTGGTTGGGGAGAGGATGTGGAAGAAAGACGGACGACAGAAGACGGACGACGGACGGAAAACATCAGTCGTCCGTCATCCGTCGTCAGTCCTTTTCACCGGCCGCCTTGAGCCCGATGAGCTTCGCCTGGTGATGGGCGCTGCCCTGGCCCTGACCTTTGTTCCCTGGTATGAAGGGTTTGGCATTCCGGTGGTGGAGGCGATGGCAGCGGGTGTGCCGGTGCTGACCTCCCATGTGACCTCCCTGCCTGAAGTGGGCGGCGAGGCTGTTCTCTATGCCGATCCCGGCTCCGTGGAAAGCATCGCGGATGGCATGAAGCGATTAGCCACCGATGAAAGATTGCGTGATGAGTTCATCCAAAAAGGGCTCGAACGCTCAAAGAACTTCAACTGGGACAAGACTGCGAGGAAGGTTTGGCTGACGATAGATACCGTGATCAGGGCGGTGCAGAATTATAAGTAATTGACTCGGCTGCGCCTCGCTAATTGACTCGGCTAACGCCTCGCTAATTGGCGCTTCGCGCTAATTGGGCCAGAGCCTAATTAGTGAGGCGTTAGCCGAACCAATTAGCGACCGCAGGGAGCCATTTAGCCGACCGCAGGGAGGCCAATTAGCGACCGCAGGGAGCCATTTAGCCGACCGCAGGGAGGCCAATTAGCGACCGCAGGGAGCCAATTTGCGAGGCGTTAGCCGAGCCAATTAATAATTACTATGCCAACAGATCGTACCCATCCCAACCTACAGCCTCCGGCTAACGACCACACTGCCGGCTGCGATGAGGCGGGCCGGGGCTGCCTGGCCGGGCCGGTGTTCGCCGCCGCGGTGATCCTGCCGGCTGGGTTCACTCATCCCGATCTTAACGATTCCAAGCAGATGAGCCTGAAAAACCGTAACCGGCTGCGGTTGGTTATAGAGGATTCAGCCCTGGCCTGGGCAGTGGCGCGAGTGGAGGCAGAGGAGATCGACGAGATCAACATCCTCAATGCCAGCATTCTGGCCATGCATCGAGCAATATCGGAATTAAAAATAAAACCGGAACTCCTCCTGATCGACGGCCATCGGTTTAAGGCATATCCCGATATTCCGCATCGCTGTGAAATCAAGGGTGACGGGCGATTCCTCTGCATTGCCGCCGCCTCGGTGCTGGCCAAGACACACAGGGACGAGTACATGCTGGGAATACACAGGGAATTCCCGCAGTACCACTGGGATCACAACATGGGCTACCCCACGCGACAGCATCGCGACGCGATACGCGCAACCGGAATCACTCCGCATCACCGGAAGAGTTTCAGGCTGCTGGACGGGCAGATGGAGATTCCATTTATGATGTGATGATGTGATGAGGTGTTGATGTGCTGATGTGTTGATGTGTTGATGGCGGGTTCTGTCATCCCGGTGAAAACCGGGATCTCCTGCTCAATGGCTTTTGGGGTCGTTTAATAAACTAATCCCATGGAGGACTTAGTGGATTAAAATCAGGTAACTGACTTTTCGCTACTTTCGAATCAAAAGGGGACATGAAAAAACTGGCATCCATAATTTTTATTCAGGTGGTAACCTACCTGTCTTTGGCTTTCTTATTAGTCGGATGTGGTACCCGCAAAGAACCGGATACAATTATTGAAAAAATACACCTCAGGGGGCAGGATATTCCTCTCGTTCATCTCGGGATGCTGCCTGATTCGGCTGAAATGGTTCCACTGTCAGATTTTTTTGAGGAGATGCGGATTATCAGGCTGGAAACGCATCCGAAATGTATGATTGTGAATACCATGGTAGAATACACCGGACATTCCTTCCTTATAAGTACCCAGCAACCGGGAGGTGCTGGTCCATGCAGGGTTATGGAATTCGACCTTGATGGCCGCTATCTCAGGGATTTCGGTAAGGGTGGGAAAGGTCCCGGAGAACATGTAGGCTATTTTTCTGACCACATGAGATATTATCCATCTGACAATAAGGTCTTTATTGCATTCACTGGAATGAGGGGAAATGAATGGCAGATGTTTTCAAGTGAAGGGCGCTTTCTAAAAACCATCCTGAATCCCAATTTACCTGGTGAAACACCTGAACGATTTAACGATACCACATGGTTGATGCCAGGAGCTTCATCTGGTGTGCCGTGGCAAAAAACTGATTCCTCATTATTAATCATTTACAACGAAGAAGGTGAAGTAATCAACGATTTCCCACGGATATCTTTTCCACCAAGAAAAGGCTCTGGTTATAGCCCCAAAGGTTGGGGATCCTCGCTTTTCCCCTTTAATGATGAGTGGCATCTCTATAACCCGGGTGATGATACTTTATATGGCGTAGGACCTGACAAACTGCAACCACTCGCCATATTCAAATTGGGGCCAAACGGTGAGAAATTCAATACTTTCATTTCTCCAGAACAAATCCCCGGTACCTATTACATTAATTTTCTGTTGGAAAACAAAGGATTCTGGATAATCAAAAAAAGTATTACCACTGCCGTTAACCTTCATGAAAATATGCCCGGTCGCTGGGGAGGGATGCATAAGCATGCCGAATCAATCATTTGGATAAAAAAGGATGGAAAATATGCCAGAAATGTCAAATTTGAAGATAATATGACCGGATTGTTTCCTCCTGATTTATTTGCGAATATAACCCTTCATTGGAAGGATAATTATGCATTCTTTGTCCTTCAGGCAGTTTCTATTCAGGAGCTTTTGGAAAAGCAGAAGCCCGACTACAACATGACAGAGACCACCAGGCAGTGTTTGGACTATATCAGGAAGAATGTGACGATTGAGGACAACCCGGTGATTTTTATGATGAAACTGAAGAAAACCTTTCAATGACGTTTAACTCCAGCTAAGAAAATTAACCATGAATCTTAAGACCATTATCATGAAATACCTCGCACCGATCGTTTGTATGATTCTGCTGGCCGGTTGCCAGCCCAAGGAAGCGCCATTTACCCATGATCAGGTTGACCAGGCCTGGAAGGAGGGGACAACCTTAAAGCTTACAGTTTTTGAAAACCTGTCAGGTCTATTTACCCGCCAGCCTGTTAAGGACGACAAGGGATACAACGTGCTGGTCGACCTGGCGCATGAATGTTCTTTTTACCTGATGTGGACGTTGCCGGAGCAGCTGAACAAGCTGGGATACCGGTCGCTGGGCAGTCATGCCACGATGAGTTCAGCCATGGATCCGAAGGGAGAAAGCCGGGTGCGGATTCTCTGGGACACGGTCAACAAGGTCTATCCGTTTGTCTGGTGGCCGAACCCCAAATACCATGTGGCGATCACCGGACAGTTCAATCCGAAGGCACAGGATTATACCGATGCGGAGATTACTGCTCTGGTAAATTTCGTCAAAAAAGGCGGCGGACTGATCATCCAGACGGATAACCGCAAGCTTAAAGGCGGCCCCGGCAAGCCGGGCGTTGCCGATAGTTCCTGGTCGGTGCGAAAGCTGGTTCAGGCTTTCAACGCTGAAGTTGCCGATGATCCGGTAAAACTGACTTTTGGAAAGGGCCGGGTGCTGATCACCGGTAATACCAAAGACCTGAAATATCCACGGAATGCCACGGATGTTCAGAAAGACTCGGTTGACCTTGTGGTTGACGGGTATCTGGCCTGGCTGACGGAAAAACAGAAGCGGCTGAAGGATGAGCCCATCATGCCGCAGACCATGGAAGGCGGCGGCCCCATTTATCCCGAGCTTGAGGAAAATTTCAGCAACATCGTGTTTTATTACGCGGCCAATCAGAAAACTGAGCTGCTGAACGTAGTCAAGAATGATGTACCCAAAGCCCAGACTTTTATCCAGGAGAGGCTCCCCTCAACCCCGACAGCCGAACCGATGTACCTTATCCTTTGCGCCGGCGGCGGCGGCGGATGGGCCGTTAATATCTACAAGCCCAAGGAAAATGGAATCATCAGCCTGGATGGACACGGAATCCTTTCAATCTTCGGTCACGAGCTGGCACATACCATGTATGGCCCCGCCAATGATGAGGGGAATGTTGCCGGCATCACGCCGATCCCGAACCGCGGCGAGGCCCATGCCGGTTGGTTCCAGGGCAAGGTAAACGCCCTGTTCGATTCAACCTTGCGCGACAAGGCTAACCGCGACTGTAACCTGATGTTTGCCTTTGACCCGAAGGGTAATGCCATGGACCTGGCCACCTGTTATGAGAATGAGGCCATGAATAAGCAGTGGGGGTATGGAAAAGACTGGCATAAGACCTGGTATATCTGGCAAAAGCTTGACGACCGTTATGGTCCGGGCTGGTATCCGAAATGGAAATACGTGCAGCACACAAGATGGAAAAGTGACCCGGAGCACCGTCTCACCTGGGACGAGATGATTGAAGACATGAGCATTGCCGTTGGCGAGGACCTGTTTCCGTTCTTCATCAAATTGGGCACCACCCTGGATAAAAAGCGGCTTGAGCAGATCGATTACAATGGAGCCACGATCAAATTACCGGTTGCACCGATAGAGGTGACGATGGCGGGGGCGGTACGCATAGAAGCAATATAATTGACTCGCTGCGCTCGCTAAATGACTCGGCTGACGCCTCGCTAATTGGCGCTACGCGCTAAATGGGGCTTCGCCCTAATTAGTGAGGCGTCAGCCGAACCAATTAGCGACCGCAGGGAGCCAATTAGCCGACCGCAGGGAGGCCATTTACGAGCGCAGTGAGTCACATCCACTTATTCCTCCGCATCAGCACCACCCCAACAACGGCTAGTGCCGCAGCGGCGATAACGATGCCGATAAAGGCTATGCTGCTGTCCTCCATGAAGTTTCGGATGTTCATGCCGAAGAAGCTGGCAACCATGGTAGGGATTGCCAGTGCAATTGTGATGATGGTGAGTTTCTTCATCACAATGTTCAGGTTGTTGGAGATAACCGAAGCAAAGGCATCCATCATCCCGCTGAGAATGTCGCTGTATACGTGGGTCATTTCGATGGCCTGCTTGATCTCTATGATCACATCCTCAACCAGCTCCTCATCTACTTCATTTTTCTTGAAATAGCGGGAATTACGCAGCTTGGTGATCAGGATCTCATTGGACCGCAGTGAGGTATTAAAATAAACCAGGCACTTTTCCATCAGGAGCAATTTGTGCAGCTCCTCATTTTTGGTCGATTTCTCAAGAGCCTGTTCAATCTTATAGGTTTCGGTATTAATCTGCTTCAGGAACTTCAGATAGGTGATGGTGGAGTAATCAATGATATGAAACAGAAACTCGATCTTGTTTTCGTAATCAACCTGTTTTTTGATATTTTTTGAAAATACCTCTGCGAGAACATCGTTGTGCTGATACCCCAGAACGATAAGGGCATCGTCGGAAAGCATCACGCCCAACGGCATGGTGGCAAAAGGCAGGCCATTGTCGCGGTTGTAATACGGAACCCGGTAAATCATGTATAACTTGCCTTCATCCACCTCCATGCGAGATCGTTCGTCGACGTCCATGATGTCATTCAGGAAATCTTCATCGATCTTAAAGGTGGTCTTCAAAATATTGAGCTCCTCTACGGTAGGGGAGACCGCATTGATGACAGCACCTTTGATGTACGTTTGCAGTGGGAGCAGGCCGTTTTTAACGATTTGCCAGTACGTAATCATAAGTAACCTCCGTTTTTAAGTCCGCCAGAAGTACTTATGTGACTTCTGGAGGACTAGTTACACCTGTAGTTATCCGCGTGATAGTCGTCCATATGCAGTTTTAATGCGGTGCAAAAGTAATATTTTTTTCTTTCGCAAAGGGAAAGAATCAGTGGTTTTTTTATTGCCGTTAAGATCGGTTGCCGGTTGCCGGTTACCGGTTGCCGGTTAGGCAAGAACTGTCATCCTGACGAAAGTCAGGATCCCCTGCCCCGGAGCATCTTTCAGGGGATCCCGGTTTTCACCGGGATGACATCAGGGCGCCCGATACCTTATACCCAATTTTTTCGTATCTTTGCGCCCTCATTTGTAAAAAGTAAACATGTACGAAATCAGAAATATAGCGATCATTGCCCACGTCGATCATGGTAAGACGACCCTGGTTGATCGCATTCTGCACCAGGTTAAATTGTTCCGCGACAACCAGGAGATGGGCGAGCTGATACTCGACAGCAATGATCTGGAGCGTGAACGCGGGATCACCATCCTGGCCAAAAACGTTTCGGTACGCTACAAAGGTGTTAAGATCAATATTATTGACACCCCCGGTCACGCCGATTTTGGCGGAGAGGTGGAACGCGTGCTTAACATGGCCGACGGAGTTCTGCTACTGGTGGATGCTTTTGAAGGACCGATGCCGCAGACCCGGTTCGTTCTCCAGAAGGCCCTGCACCTGAACCTGAAACCCATTGTGGTGATCAACAAGGTTGATAAACCAAACTGTAAGCCCGATGAGGTTCACGAGCAGGTTTTCGAACTGATGATGCACCTCGATGCCAACAATGAGCAGTTGGATTTTCCGGTTGTTTACGGTTCGTCGAAAGAGGGATGGATGGGACCCGACTGGAAAACCCCGACCGAGGACGTTACCTATCTTCTTGATACCATTCTCGAGCACATACCTGCGGCCCCATTTAACGAGGGTACTCCGCAGATGATGATCACCTCCCTGGATTATTCTTCCTACGTTGGCCGCATTGCAGTGGGTCGCCTCCTTCGCGGAACCATGCAGACCGGCATGTGGGTCTCCCTGGTCAAACAGCACGGACTGGTTCAAAAGGAGCAGATAAAGGAACTATACCTGTTTGAAGGCCTCGGAAAAGAAAAAATAAAGACACCCGTAAGATCCGGTGAAATCATCGCCCTGATGGGCCTGGAAGGATTTGAAATCGGTGACACGGTTGCCGATGCGGAGAATCCGGAAGCTCTGGTTCCCATCAAGGTTGATGAACCGACGATGAGCATGCTCTTCACCATCAACAACTCGCCGTTCTATGGCCAGGACGGGAAATTTGTCACCTCAAGGCACCTGCGGGAGCGGCTTTTCCGGGAGACCGAGAAAAACCTCGCCATGCGGGTTGAGGAAACCGATTCTCCGGAAATGCTGAACGTATACGGCAGGGGGATTCTCCACCTTTCTATCCTGGTGGAGACCATGCGCCGTGAAGGATATGAATTCCAGATGGGCCAGCCGAAGGTACTGCTGAAGGAGATCGACGGAGTGACACATGAACCGGTTGAAAACCTGGTGATTAATGTACCCGAAATGTTTCAGGGAAAAGTCATTGAAGCTGTAACCTCCCGCCGGGGTGAGCTTTTGAATATCGAGCACAAGGGGGACCAGAACAGTCTTACCTTCCGCATTCCGTCGCGGGGACTGATGGGACTTTCAAACCAAGTGCTGACCCTGACTACCGGCCAGGCCATTATCGCACACCGTTTTGAATCCTACATGCCCTACCGGGGGGATATCAATACCAAGCGAAACGGTGCACTCATCGCGCTCGAAACAGGTCAGGCCATCGCCTATGCCATCGATAAACTGCAGGACCGAGGCGTTTTCTTTGTTCCGGCCGGCGAGCCTGTCTATAAGGGCCAGGTAATCGGCGAACATATCCGCCCCACCGACCTGGTCATCAATGTCAGCAAAACCAAAAAACTTACCAACATGCGGGCCTCGGGTTCAGATGAAAAAACTTCGATCCCGCCGCCACGCCTCTTCTCCCTCGAACAGTACATGGAGTATATCGGGGATGACGAATATCTCGAGGTGACTCCAAAGAATCTGAGGTTGAGGAAGATAAATCTAAATGTTAAGACCTGATAAGGGCAAAAGGCTTAATAAATCACCATTTGCTTAGTTTGGTTCAGAACTCCGGCTTTGATCGTGTAATAATACACGCCGGCTTCGAGGCCTGACGCATCAAGATTTAGGGTGTGTTTTCCTGCAGGCCTGAATCCTTCGTGCAGAACCTTCACCTTGCGTCCGGTCAGGTCCATAATTTCAAAGGTTACATCCGTTCCGTTTACCAGTTCATAGGCAATATCCGTTGATCCGTTGAAAGGGTTCGGATAGTTCTGCCCAAGAGATGCGGTTGAAATCAGGGGATCAATACCGTCGATCAGGTTACTGTGGTCGTTCAGGTTCAGACGGCACATCAGGTTTCGTCTTCCTGAGAAAGCACCCATGCCTTCCTCTATATTACCGTCGTATAGCCCGATGGTGGTGGGTCCCACCATTTTAAGGGTGCGGTCGGTTCCGATTTTCAACCCTTTAGCCCTTCTGGTCAGATAATCCGTATGCATGTCCCATTGCGAAATACCTGCATAAACCAGATCGCCGGCCTGAAGAAATTCGGTTTCGCCGTCTTTGCTGAAAGGCATTGTGATCCAGGTATTGAACATAGAGGAATCCAGGGTCATCATATCCGTAACCAGCACTTTTACTGGGGTAAGGTCATCCCCTTCCTGGGGTTTCAGCCAGAGCTGGAACTGAAAATCAATCAGGCCGTCGGCCAGGCCGCCCATGATGTAGGTTGATATTGAGCTGACCTCACAATCCTTGTAAATCGGAAGAATTGATCCGGTAAAATAATCTTCGCAGGAGAGCTTCTCAATCGGGCCATACCGTTCAAAAAGATAGGACCAGGCCAGGTCCGGGGTATCATCTGAAGTGGAATAGATGCTGTCGTTCACATGAAAGATGTATTCCGATTTATTATTCTCCGGGGTCTGTTCGTTCATTCCGGTCTTGAAATCATAGGTCACCTTATAGTGGCCAAACTCTTCGGGGATAAACTTGTCGGTGATCTTCAGGGTATCCAGATAACCGGTTGACAGATCGATTGTTTCCGTTGTTTTGTGCCAGATCTGCTGGTTGTTTTTGGAGATGGTGAGATCCAGGTATACATCTTCCTGATCATATTCCCCGAAATTAAGCACGCTGGATTCCCAATTGAAGAGACCCAGCGTTCCGTTGAGCTGGCTTTTCGGAATCATGTTAAACGGTGTCATCGGGGTTTCCGGATCGCCGTTATCCCAGGCTGCTGTAAAATGTTTCAGCCGCAGGTCGTAATCCCATGCTTCTGCCAGTTGAAAATCATCCAAAACCCAGAAGTACCAGCTGGTTTCACCGTAGTGAAGCTGAATAATAACATCAGGCTGACCGGCCGCAACTTCCGAGATGTTGGCCTCAAAGATGACCGGCTTGCCCGGGGAAGCATCATTGGGGCGGTCCTTGTGCTGAACGCCGAAGCCGACATCATAGATAGCCCAGCGCGTTCCCCCATCGACTGAAACTTTCAGTTCCTGCAATCCGGGTCCGCCATTCATGAAATGCGTCTCATACCGGACGATCACCGTGGCGTGTCCGGAGCAGTTAAAATGCGGGAATTCAATGGAATTATTGACCGTAATCGTCGGGTCCTTAAATTCATTATAGATTGCCAGAGGCAGTCCGAGATATCCGTTCCGGCCTGACGTTGATTCAAAAGGCGGTTCCATGGCAAACTGTGCCCTGATACTGTCGTAGGGCATCCACTTGAAATTATATCCGGTGTCATCCGGATCAATCAGTTTATATCCGTCGGGCATTTTCCAGCCTTTCGGATCGGTGGGATCGCCCCAGTTGAAATCTTCATAGAAAAAAACCTGCCCGTTGCCTTTCAGGGCAGGGGGGATATTTTTGGTCTGGGCATTCAGGGTCAGCTGCCCGGCCAGGGTGAGAAACATCAGAACAAGGGTAAGTTTTCTCATGGTAAGGGAAATTGATTAATAAGGAGGCAAGATAAACGATTTTTTTATTCAACGCAGCCGTAGGGACGCATATATGCATCCGAGACCTGCGTCCGATAGATGCGTTCGTCCACCCGTTGCACTTTACCGTAAAATTTCGTAACATCAGGTTATTAAATCTTTCCATCCCATGAAACCCAACCTCCTATTTATCAGCCTGATAATTATTATCCTGGGGTACGGATGCGATCAGGGTAAAAGCGAAAAATCACTAAAATTGTGGTACGATAAACCGGCCATTGCTTCCATTCCGGATGACCGGAACGGGTGGAAAAACGATGCGGAGTGGCTGAAAGCACTGCCCATCGGGAACGGGAGTGTCGGAGGGATGGTATACGGGGATGTAAACACCGAACGTATTCAGCTGAATGAAAAATCGTTATGGTCGGGATCCCCCACCGACAATGATAATCCCCTGGCCTTTGCTGCCATCGATTCGATACGGAATTACCTCTATGCGGGTAAATACCGGGAAGCACACCAGATGGCTGAGCGGACGCAGATTTGCACAGGGGCGGGATCGGGCCACGGGAACGGGGCCAACGTGCCGTTCGGTTGCTACCAGACGCTCGGCGACCTGCGGCTGGATTTCGGCAAGAGGGATCCGTATCAGAATTATTACCGGGAGCTCGATTTGCGGACCGGCGTGGTTACCGTGCGGTATGAGCAGAACGGCATCCGGTTTACCAGGGAGGTTTTCGTCAGTTATCCCGATCAGGTAATGGTGATCCGGCTGACAGCCGGCACGAAAGGCAGCCTCAGCTTTACAGCCACCATGGATCGGCCGGAACGGTTCACCAGCTCGGCAAAAGATGGCCAGCTGATCATGACCGGCCGCATGGATAACGGTCAGGGGGCTGACGGGATGAGCTATCTGGCCCGGCTGAAAGCGATGAATTCAGGCGGTTCCGTGGAATTTTCGGGTGACAAAATGATTGTTAAAAATGCCGATGCGGTAACCCTGCTTATGGCTGCCGGAACGGATTATCGGATGAAAACACCGGATTACACGGGTGCGGAGTATCTTCAGGCCACTGCCGGCCGGATTGCCAATGCGGAGAAACACTCCTACCCATCCCTGCTGCAGCGTCATCGGGATGATTTTTCGGCCCTGATGGACCGGGTGGAGTTTTCCCTGAACAGCCCGGCATCTGCCGATACCCTCCCGACCGACCAGCGTCTTGTGAATTTTAAGGAAAACAAGAACGACGCGGGACTTACCGAACTTTATTTCCAGTATGGGCGATTCCTGCTGGTGGCCTCTTCGCGGCCGGGCAGCCTGCCGGCCAACCTGCAGGGGATCTGGGCCAACAAGATTCAGACGCCCTGGAATTGCGATTACCATACCGACATCAATATCCAGATGAACTACTGGCCGGTGGAGGTGACGAACCTATCAGAGCTGCAGATGCCTCTGACTGAATTAGTTGAATCTCTGGTTGTTCCTGGAACCAAAACCGCCCAGGTTCATTACCGGGCAGGCGGCTGGTGCGTGCATCCGATCACCAATGTGTTCGGATTTACCGCACCGGGCGAATGGCCGAGCTGGGGGCTGCATCTGGGGGCCGGCGCCTGGATGGTGCAGCATCTGTGGGAGCATTTCGCCTTTACGGGTGACAAGGAATACCTCAAAAGGGTATACCTTGTGATGACAGGATCGGCTCAGTTTTACCTCGATTGGCTGGTAAAGGATCCGGTTTCGGGCAAGCTCGTATCCGGACCGGCCAGTTCACCGGAGAACTCGTTTAAAGCGCCCGATGGGAGCACCGGGTATCTTACCATGGGACCGTCGCATGATCAGGAAGTGATCTGGGATCTATTTTCCAACCTGATTGAGGCCGCTGACATACTGGGAATTAAGGACGATTTCATCAGCCGGGTTACCGAAGCCCGGAGCAATCTGCTGCTTCCGAAAATCGGGTCCGATGGACGCCTGATGGAGTGGCCGGTTGAGTTTGCGGAGCCCGAACCCGGCCACCGGCACATGTCGCACCTATTTGCCCTCCATCCCGGACGGCAGATCACCTCGCAAACCCCAGAAATGCAGGCTGCCGCAAAGAAATCGCTGGAATTCAGGCTGGCGAACGGAGGCGGACATACCGGCTGGAGCGCCGCCTGGCTCGTGAACCTCTGGTCGAGGCTGGGTGATGGCGACAATGCCAAAAAGGCCATCGACGTGCTGCTCACCAAATGCACCAGTCCGAATTTCTTCGACCTGCATCCGCCGTTCCAGATCGACGGCAACTTCGGCGCCACCGCCGGGATCGCCGAGATGCTGCTCCAAAGCCACACCGGTGAAATCGTACTGCTCCCTGCCCTTCCCGCCGCCTGGCCCACTGGGAAAATTGAAGGCCTCGTGGCCCGCGGAGGCTTTGTAGTGGGCATCGAGTGGAAAGAGGGAAAACTGGTGAAAGCAACGATCCTTTCGAAGAACGGGGGAAAGTGTCCCGTCAGTTATCAGGGGAAGAAAAAGGAATTTGAGACCAAGGCGGGGGAGAAAGTGAATTTTTATCAATCGATTGACTGATTTATAACGAATTATTGTCAGTGCACTGATAGATTTATACCATCCACTTTAAAC
The DNA here is from genome assembly GCA_001769295.1 of Bacteroidetes bacterium GWF2_49_14. Taxonomy (GTDB): domain Bacteria; phylum Bacteroidota; class Bacteroidia; order Bacteroidales; family UBA12481; genus UBA12481. Next base: position 26,491 of record MEOR01000086.1, read on the forward strand.
CTGTCAGTTTCATACCATAACTACTTGATTTATTGATGATTATTTTTCCATTTAGAAATGCTTTAAATTACAACAAACTGAAATTCAATATGTTGAAAAACAAGTTTTCACCTGTCAGCTTTATGCTACTCCTCCTGGCAGGAGCTTCGGCTTTCTCCCAGGGGATAAGCCCAAATGCCGGTCAATCCGAGAACTTATCAGTGACCGTTTCGAAACAGGGAGTCGCCCTGGTTTCTTTTTCATCGGGGAAGGACACCTACACGGTTCCAGCCGTCACCCATCTCGAAGGATGCATAACAACAGGCAAAATCATCACCCGGAAGCTTCCGGGCGGCGGGGTCGAGACCGAGCAAAAACTGGTGCGTACTGGGACGAAAGACCGTTGCACTGTCATTGACCGGTTTATTCCGGATGGTGACGGAATCCATTGGGAAGTGGAGATCCGGGGAGCAGGCAAACCCTGGACAACAAAAATCCAGTCGGGCATCACCTGGCCGGTGAGTGCATCCTCAAAATTCTGGGCACCCTGGAGCGATCCGCGCATCGGACGGAAAGAGTCGTCGCCCCCCGGCACACCCGTGGAGGCCCAGATGACCGTGCCGGCATCCGCATTCAACTGGGGCGATCCGCTCCTGCCCCACTCCTTCGTTTCAGACACCCTTTGGTACGGGGCTCCCTATTTCCGGTATGAAGAACCCCATGTGATCTACATCCCATACCAGCGCGACCTGATCTGCATCCCGATGGTTACCGCCATGGACAAGAAAACCGATTCCGGTCTAAGCCTGGTGCTTGATCCTAACGATGAAATTCTGGATCTCACCCTGGAAACCACAGCCGGCGGCACCCTCACCTTCAACCGCATTTACAACAGGATCTCGGCAGACCATCCTCTCAAATTCTCCATGGACCTTGTAGCCCATGAGGCCGACTGGCGGGGTGGACTTAGGTGGATGAGCAACCGGTATCCCGATTATTTCAATCCGGTGGTGACCAAGGCCCACGATATGGCCGGCACCAGCGCCTACTCGAATTTCGACACCGATTTTGATGTGGCCAAAATGAAAAAGATGGCCTTCAATACCAACTGGATGGCCAGCTTCGACTTCCCCTACATGGGCATGTTTCTGCCTCCGGTAGGGGAAAATGAAGAATGGATCCGCTTCGGCGGCGACACCACGTCAATCTCCGCCATGCGCAACTACGCACAGACCATGAACCGGATGGGCTTTCACGTCCTCAACTATTTCAATGTAACCGAGTTCGGCACCAAAATGGAGCGCCCTGTTCCACCGCGCAAGAATCTGGACGACAAGGATATCTGGAAAGATCCCAATGAATTCTTTTATTATAAACTGCCAGGATCCTGGCTTCCTGTTCCCGACAGGGTCCTGAGGGATTCTGTCTATTTCCATCGACAAACAGAGCCCGGAGGGACCCATCTCACCTGGGAAGCCGGAATCGTTACCGATCCCGGGGAGCCGGTTTACAGGGATTTTCTCCTGGATCAGGCCCGGAAACATGTGAAATTTATCCCTGAAGCTTCCGGTATTGCGATCGACCGGATGGACTGGCTGCGGATGTATAACGAAAACCGGGACGATGGCATCACCTGGTTCGTCGACCGTCCGGCCCGGTCGCTGATCACTTCCTGGAAAATATTGATGAAGGATCTGGCGCCCATCATGCACAACGCAGGGAAAACCATTTTCCTCAACAACCACGTCAAGAGGCTCGATCTCTTAAAAAACACCGACGGCATATTCGATGAGTTTACCAATGCCGGCTGTCCGCTGAACACCACGGCCCTCCTCTGCATCAACAAGCCCGGATTGGGCTGGACCAACGACAGTTCTGACCTCCACAAAGAGGGTCCCGATGCCTTCTTCCAGAAATACCTGTATATGGGTGTATACCCCATGGCTCCCTTCCCCGGCAACGACCACAGCATCCTCCCGGATGAATGGACCGACCAGCAATACATGGACTACGGCCCCCTGATGTCGGCCATGAAGGGCAAGAAGTGGGTGCTCGAGCCCCACTGTCTGGAAGTGGTGAACGGTGCCGCAAAGGCCAACCTGTTTGAGGTTCCCGGGGGCTATGTGGTTCCCGTGGTATTCGGCGAACCGGGATCCACGGTAAACATCAGGATAAAGAATACTCCCGGATTGGAATCGGTGAAATGCGAAGGAATCTATCCGGGAGTCGGGAGTTCATTTAATCTGGAGTCTTCGTACACAAACGGAATTCTCTCGGTAAAGGTGCCGCTGGTGAGGGGTTGTGCGATGGTGCGGATCACCGGACGCTAACCGGCCGGGCACTTTTCCAGCCGGCCTTCATCTGAGCAGCTAACTGGGTCAGGGTTTCAGCGTATTCCGGCTTGACCGCCAGGTTGTGGTTTTCATCGGGATCGCGGCTCAGGTCATACAATTCCATGGCCACGCGTTCACCGGGCAGCTTCTTTTCATAATCCCAATATCGCCACTCAACGTAATGATATTCAGGCGTTACCATCGAATAGCCCATATATCGTTTCTTGTCGGGCGTGATATTCGGCTTCCGGTGGAACTGTGAGAAGACCGCGGGCTTCCAGGGCCGGGCGGGATCTTTCAGCAGCGGAACCAGGCTGGTGCCCTGTGCGTAATCGGGCATTTTCACCTTCGCCAGTTCGCAAACGGTGGGGAAAAGATCGACGAGTTCCGTAAGCCGGCTGCAGGTTTTGCCGCGTTTTTTCAGATCCGGGGTATAAATGATCAGCGGAACGCGGGTGTCGATGTTGTAGTTGGTCTGCTTGGTCCAGCTGTTATGCTCGCCAAGTTTCCAGCCATTATCGCCCCAGACCACAATCACGGTATTCTCCAGCAGGCCCATCTTATCCATTTCCTGCATCAGCCTGCCGATACAGGCATCCACGTAACTCACGGAGGCATAATATCCCTGTTTCAGGATCCGGGCAGAATCGGGGCACAAAGTGAATCCCCTGGGATGCTTTACATACGCCAGATCATAACAGGCGGCCAGTTCGTACTGGTTGTCCGCGGCCATCACCGGAGCATCGGCTGGCAGAAAGGGATTGGCAGCCAGCGGAATTGTGCTGGGGTCATACAAATCGAAATACTTCCGGGGCGCCACAAAAGGCAGGTGCGGGCGATAATAACCCAGGGCCATAAAAAACGGTTGGTCGGAATTCTTTAACCTCGATAATGTACGGATGGCGAGCTCAGTTTGCGCACCATCATACAAAACACTGTCGGGGCCCTCAAAAACCTCCACCGAGCTTCCGTACCCCCAGCCATCCGCATACTGGCGGGCGGCAGGATTCTTTTTGATCTTCGCCTCCCGGATCTCCCGCTGCCGCTGCGTGATGGCCTCATCATAATGGAAGGATTCCGCATCGCGCAGAATCCGGTCGGGCGTTTTATAAGCATCCGGACGCAGATCGGGCTCGTCAAAGGAGACCGAATCCGGCATGAAATTATGAAAAATCTTGCCGATGCCAACCGTGTAATACCCATACTGATGGAGGTACTTCGGCAGGGTTTTAACATCGGGCATAGTGTTCCTGAACTTATCCTCCAGCCCCCAGACATGCACGGAATCCGGACGCAGACCGGTGAACAGGCTGGCCCGCGACGGAGCCGAAACCGCAACCTGACAGAAGGTTTTGGTGAAAACCATCCCCATGGAAGCCAACCGGTCGAGGTTGGGCGTCCGGATCACCGGATTGCCGTAGCAGCCCAGTTCCGGCCGGAGATCATCGATGGAAATAAACAACACATTGGGATTCTGCTCCTTATCCGCCGGAAGCACGGTGCTGCCCTGCGTGAGGCCCAGGCACCCGGCTGCGAGACCAAAATTCAGGAGATTGTTCAGGGAATTTTTCATGATTGGCGATCAATGCTCCAAAATAGCCAATATTCCGCTACTTTTAAACAGACAACCGTTACACAATCATGAAATCAAAACCTGCAACCCTAATGCTGACCCTACTTCTGGCGGCTTTCTGCTCCGGACAACCCGTCTCCGCACAAAATCCACCCAAACCCTACGGTCCCCTTCCCAGCTCGGCCCAACTGAAATGGCACCAGACCGAACTGTACGGCCTGATCCATTTCTCCACCACCACCTATGCCAACCTTGAGTGGGGCTACGGCAATGAACCGGCCAAAAACTTCAACCCGAAAGAGTTCAATGCCGATCAGATTGCGGCGGCGGCCAAGGCGGGCGGGCTGCGCGGCCTGATCCTGGTAACCAAGCACCACTGTGGGTTCTGCCTGTGGCCCTCGAAGTACAACGATACCTATTCGGTCAAGAACTCGCCGTGGAAAAACGGTCAGGGCGACATGGTGAAGGAGTATGCCGATGCCTGCAAGAAGTACAGGCTGAAATTCGGGGTCTACCTTTCGCCATGGGACCGCAACCACAAGGATTACGGCAAGCCGGAGTATATCACCTACTATATGAACCAGTTACGGGAACTTCTAACTAATTATGGCCCGATATACGAGGTATGGCTCGATGGCGCCAACGGGGGCGACGGCTGGTATGGCGGGGCTAAGGAGAAGCGGACCATCGACAAGAACAATTACTATCCGTTTGAAAAGATCTTTGAACTAGTCTATGAACTGCAGCCCAACGCCATCGTATTCAGCGATATCGGTCCGGGTTCCCGCTGGGTAGGCAACGAATCGGGATGGGCCAAGGATCCCTGCTGGGCCACCTTTACGCCCAAAAACCGGGATGGCGAAAACCTGAAGCCGGTGCCGGGCAACACGAAATATGAGGAGGGCGAAAGCGGTCATCGGGATGGAAAATTCTGGATCCCGGCCGAGAGTGATTTTCCGCTGCGCCAGGGCTGGTTTTATCATCCCGATCAGAAGCCGAGAACGCCCGAAAACCTTTGGAAAACCTACCTCGAATCGGTGGGCCGGGGCGCGGCCATGAATATCGGGCTGGCGCCGGATACCCGCGGCCTCCTGTGCGATGCCGATGTGAAATCGCTCGAAGGATTTGGCCGGATACTGGAGGGTACCTTTAAAACCAACCTCGCCAAGAAGGCCAGAATTACCCCAGGAAATGTCAGGAATAACAGCATAACCTACAACGTTGACCGGCTGGTGGATGACAGTTGGGATACCTACTGGGCCACCGACGATATCGCGACTAACTGCGGGATCGTATTTGACTTTGAGGAAGCAATCACCTTCAACGTGGTACGATTCCGCGAGTATCTACCTTTGGGACAAAGGGTTGACGGCTGGTCGGTCGACCACTGGACCGGCACCGGCTGGAAAGAGTTGGCCTCCGGACAATCCATCGGAGCCTGCCGGATTATTGAAACCGATCCGGTACGAACCACCAGAATCCGCTTCCGCATCACCCATTCTCCGGTATGTCCGGCCATTTCAGATTTCGGTCTGTATCTTAAATCATCAGGCTTAAATCCCGATGATGAAGCCAAAGCGGAGATCCTAAAATCCATGCAGCAGTCGCAGGACTACTGGAATACCGGCAATCTCGACGGGTTCATGCACAATTACTGGCACTCCGATTCCCTCAAATTCGTCGGCAAAACCGGCATCACGTATGGCTGGGATGCAACCTTGAAACGCTACAAGGCCAGCTATCCCGATAAATCCAGGCAGGGTACATTAAAATTCGACTATCTCCATCTCGATAAAATCAGTGACGATGGATGGTATCAGGTTGGCAAATACACGTTAACCCGCGACAAAGACACCTCATCGGGCCATTTCATGCTGATTTGGCGGAAGATCGACGGGCAGTGGCGGATTGTGGCGGATCATTCGTCGTGAGGCGTGACGCGTGATGCGGAAAAAGGGATTTCATAGGTGGTGTGCATGGATTTCAATCCGGCTCCTTCGTCAGCCATCTGTCAATACTCCGGGCCATCGCATCCGGATCTGGCAACAGCTTTTTATAATAATCCGGCAGTTCAGGCGTGGTACTGTAAGTTGCAACACCAATGGGTAGTGTCGAGCTTTTGAGGGAGTATTCGACCACCAGCCGCTTTTTGTTTTTACAAATTATGATCCCGATTGCATCATTTTCATTCGAAAGCTTAACCTGATCATTCAGCACAGCCAGATAAAACTCCATTTTCCCTTTATATTCCGGTTTGAAAGCGCCAGTCTTCAGTTCAATCGCGACCAAACTTTGAAGCCTTCTGTGGTATAAAAGCAGATCAATGTAATACTCTTCATCCTCAACCATCAAGCGAAATTGATTGCCAATAAAGCTGAAGTCACCGCCAAGTTCGATCAGGAATCCTCGAATGTTTTTCAGGAGCGCCAGCTCAAGTTCATGTTCGCTATGATTATCGGATAGTTCCAGAAAATCAAATGTATAATGGTCTTTAACGGCCAGTTTTCTTTGGGCCTGATATTTTTCTGGTACCGTCTGGTCAAAATTGGTCTGATTGAGTGTGTATTTTTCATAAGTCCGGTTATCAACCTGATAGTCCAGGACCCTTGATGTCCAGCCAAACCTTTTTGAAGCAATGAGATAAAATTGACGCTCAGATCTAGTCTTGCATTTAGAAAAAATTATGACGTTATGAGAAAAGCTAATTTCTCCAGTCAATGACTGGAGAAATGTATCGCATTGATATTCTGTGTAATATTGGACCATATTCCATAAATTAGTGGTAGAATACCCTCGCTGTCCAGGAAACTCCTTTTGAAGGTCAGCCGCCAGGGTTTCAACAACTGACTTACCCCAACCCTGCACTTTTTGTTTCTCTGCTATCATTTTACCCAGGTCCCAGTAAAGGCTAACCAGTTTTTTATTAACGGCTCGCAAGGCATCATACTGAGCTGATCTGATACGGTCTTTAACCTCAACAAGAAAATCGAAGTACTCTTTTGGTGATTCCATGATTTGGTATTTCTCTATTTAGATGCTGCGAAGAGGATAGAATGGAGAAAATACCGGGAAAACTTTTGTACTTTGCTTACTATCTGGAACCAATTAATTCATTGGTTCTTAATCCGAATAATAAGCTATCCCTGAGACGTAAAACATGAACGCGTCCTATGTTTGTAAAATTGCTCAAATACTTCTGTGTCTGCCTGATTCTCACGGGCTTTCCCACACTGATTTCCCAACCGATTCCGAATCGACCCGGGAAATTGGAGGTTTTTGATATTACAGAAGGATTCCTAAGCCCCAGAAACATTATGCTTAGTGAGGTCTGCACTGGGATTGAGTACATCCGGCTGGAGACTAAGCCTGATTTTTTCATTAAGCGGTTTGATATTGTCGAGATTGGACGGAAGTTCATTGTAATTGCAGATACCAGGGATTATCAGGCCTTTCTGTTCCACCGCGATGGCCGGTTCGTGAAGCATCTGGGCAAAATTGGGAAGGGCCCCGGAGAATTTGTCTCCTGTTATAATGTGTCCCTGTCTCCGGATGAAACTAGCGTTGCGATCTTCGATGCAAGCCGGCAAAGAGTCATTGTCTACCAAACCGGTTCATCAAATTATCAGGAGGTTACAATTAATGGATTTGCCAATGAGGTCGTTTTCGGATCTGATACTCATCTGTTAGTTTCTTACAACTATCCCGCATCAGTAACTAATTCCAATTTTCAATTCGCCTGGATTGACCTTGCGCATAATGACCAAAACTCATTTGCGCAGGTTCCTGAATCGATCCGAAGTAGGGTAATATCGAAATACCCCTGAGTAATTACAAGGGACAGCTCATGATTGATCAACTGTACAATGACACGATTTATTCGATTGGCCAGCCCGGGCAAGTGGAACCAAAATTCTTTTTTGAAATCAGGAAAAACCGTATGCCTGCCGAGAGTTACCGGAGGCCTGAAAACCTGATTAATTATTCAGCTGATAAGGCCCGATACAGTCGATGGGTTGTCACCGACCGTTGGATTTTTTTGAATGGCACCTATTTTAACAAAGTCAGAAATATAGTGTACGACAGAAAATCAACGACTTGCGAATACGTCCCTTATCTGGCCGGATTTCATAATGCACTGATCGAGAATGATTTAGATCGCGGGCCTCCATTTTGGTTCAAAGGTTCAACTTTCACAGGTGATCTGTTCAATGTGATACATCCGTATAAGATTATTGAATACAACGAAAACGGACTCTTATACCGGCACACCCCTAAAGATAAAAAAGCAGTATCGGTATTCAGCAAAATGAAATCTGAGTTATCGGAAAACGACAATCCCGTTATTCAAATCATTCAGCTGAAAAACTAATTTCTCCAATCAATGATTGGAGAAATACATCGCTTTGATATTCTGTGCAATATCGAAATCATTTACAAAGGAAGGAAGCTGGAACTACACCTTGCTCAACGTAACAGGCAATTTTCACAATCCAGTCTAAATTCTATTCACCAAACTCAATCGGATTTCCTGTTAAATTTGCAAAGGGCAGGTGCCGAACAGTAACCGAGAAAAATCAATTCCCTATGAATCCAAGAGTAGTTACAGTAAAACCGGAACCAGCATTTAAACTGCTTCTGACCTTGACAAACGGCGAGGTTCGGAGATTTGATGTCATTCCCGTATTGCAAATCGGACGATTTGCTGAACTAAGAAAGCCCGAAATATTCAATAGTGTAACCCCGGTTCTTGGAACCATCCAATGGTCAAACGGCCTGGACCTATGCCCCGATATGCTTTACCTTGATAGTGTGGCTGTTAGCTGAGCGCAGTTCTCGAATCAATGATTCGAGAATTGTAATCTCTTGATATTCTGCGCGCTATTTGTTTTTCTGCTATCATCTTACCGAGGTCCTAGTAAAGGCTAACCAGTTCTTTATTAACAGTCGTAAGACTCATACTGAGCAGACCGGATGCGGTCTTTAACCTCAAAAAAGAAATCTTGATACTCTTTTAGTGATTCCATGATTTGGTATTTCTCTATTTAGATGCTCCGAAGAGCAGGAAATGGAGAAATCATCAGTAAAACATTTGTGCTTTACGTGATACCTTACGAAAAGTGATGCGGGATGAATGACGCGGAAGATGTGACCGGTGACCGAGGCAAAAAGCTTTTTTACATCAACTTCTTACTTAGCCGGATACAGAGACAGGCTTGACTTGGATAATTGGATCCTATGCAGGGTCCTGCTTCAATAAATTGAGAAATACGACTCAGAGTACCGGGGTGAGATAGGCCTTAGGGATCATTTAGGCGCTCATCCGGCAGTGACTATTTTAATCTGACTATCACCATAACCGGATTGTCATCCTCCCGAAGGCTATTAACCATCTCTACAAACCTTGCATTATCTGCCTGACTCCTGAATTTTCGATCTTTGAATTCTCCACGCTGCCATTTTTGTAAAAGATCCACAGGCTGGACAAAACTGTAAACCTCATTGATTCCATTGGTCTCACCTGGCCAGAAATCAGGGCCTCCGTCAATGTCATTCTCAATTAATCCCGATGTCGTTTTGGAACCTTTTGTTGCCCCATCTGAAAGCGATACCAAACCAATCCGTCTTGTTTTCTGATATCCGAAGCGAATAAAAAGTATCCCTTTTGTTGGCAACAGATTCACCGAATTGATGTAGTCATATTTCACTCTTTCAAATTTATCCCTATCAAACCATACATCATCCGGCATTCGGTTTTTACCAAATTCAAGAACATACCTCGGAAGAAAATCACCTTTGGGACTGATCTCGAAAACGGTATCGCAGAATGGCTGATAAGCCAACACTAAAGCGGGATTTATAAAGAATCTCCCGAATTCGATAGCGCCTCCTATCGGAATATTCCTGTGGGTTTTAATCTTCCTTTTGACATTCCCTTGATTATCTTGCAGATAAAAGAAAAAAGCCGATGAATCCGGTGAAGGAAATCCAAAGGGTGTCAGAAATATAAACTGATTGTCGGACATTGGTGCAAAACCCCAGCTTGGGTACTTAACCGCAAATTCGCTGAGTTTCTGGCCTTCCGAAGAATAGGATGTCAATCTATTCGATTTCTTTGAGAATAAATATACCCTGTCGCCCTTCAGTGAAGCCTGCATCGTAAACGCCCCAAGATGTTCCGTCGGTCCTTTCCCGATTTTTCCTATTTGCCTCAAAAACTTCCCTTGCCTGTTAAACAGTAAGACTTTGCCATTATCACGGTCCCGGGCGTAAATGCAATTCTCCCTGACAATAAACTGCGACGGAGTAAAAAAGCAATCCTTGGTGGTTTCTAATTTGACATAGGAAATATCATCGGCAATGTCGGAAAGTTTCAATGACCCGGATGCTTTGGCGGTCTGTTGCAAATCCAGGCGGATTACTTTACCCCCGGTTAAGTTTTGCGCATACAGAAAACTTATCAGGGATCCGAACACAATCCAGGCCGAAAAGAGAATACCTCTTGCCTTGCGGGAGTTTTGCCTTGTCATGATTTACCTTTCAGCAACTTTCACCGCCACCGCCTCACTTTTCGCCAACTCCTCCCGCATCGCCTTTGGGATCACCACTACCAGTCCATCCGGCTTCAGCTTGCTTTTAAGCGTTTTATTGCCAGCAACCAGAGTAGCAGTGAGCTTGCCTTTCAGTTGGGTCTTGATTATCAGACTCGCCGGTAGGGCAGCCTCGTCTTTATCGGGCATATAAATCGCATAAATTGTGTTGGCTCCTTTTGCGGTGTAAGCGATTTTGCCTTGCTGGAAGGGCTCAACAGGAGTGGTACCGTAAATGGCCTCTCCATTGACTGACAGCCATTTGCCCATGCCCTCTAGACGCTGGTACACTGCCGGTTCGAATTCGCCGGTGCCTTTGGGACCCACGCCCAGCAGCAGGTTGCCGCCCTTGGCCACGATCTTCACGAGCAGCTGAACCAGTTCCTTTACCGATTTATAGTTGTCGCCGGGCACCCAGCCCCAGGCCCCGCCCATGGTGATGCAGCTCTCCCACGGCACGGTGAGCGCCTTCTCAGGGGTTTTCTGTTCGGGAGTGAGGTAATCTTCATATTCGCTCTTTACCCAGCGGTCGACTACCAGCATGCCCGGATTTGCCTTGCGGGCCCGGGCGGCGATGCTTTTCATATCGATATCCATGTCGTGAGGATACTTGCAGAACTCGGCAACCTTAGGCGTGATAGAGGATTTCGGCATCACCCAGCAGCCATCGAGCCAGAGAATATCCACTTTCCCGTAATCGGTTGTGATCTCATTAATCTGATTCTGTGTGTATTCCACGAAGTTCTTCCATCGTTCCGGATGCTGGGTAATGTCGTAGGTTGGGTTCCGGTCTTTCGGCGGATAATAGGGCCACCAGAAATAAGGGGTGGTCCAGTCGGGCTTCGAGAAATAGGCGCCCACAGCCATTCCCTCGGCACGGCAGGCGTTCATGATCTCCTTGTATACGTTTGCCTTCGGATTGGTGGAGAACGGGGTGCCCTTGTCGGTCACCTTGAAATCGGTGTACTTGGTATCATACAGGCAGAAGCCATCGTGATGTTTCGTACTGTAAATCATGTACTTTGCCCCCGATCCTTTGAATGCTTTCGCCCATTTCTGCGGATCGAACTGCACCGGATTGAATTTCGATTTGTTGTTCCGGTAATGCGTTGCATACTGATAATAATCGTCGAATCCGGGCCGTGTGATCCAGTCTTCCGGGCAGAGCCCCCAGGATTCAATCACGCCATCCACCGAGTACAAACCCATGTGGATAAGCAGGCCAAACTTGTACCCCTGCCAGGTCTTCAGGTTTTCAAGAACTTTTGGGTCCTTGGGCCAGATATAGGTATCGGGCTCGGATTGGGGGAAGAGGTTAAAAGAAGCCAGGATCAGAAAGAGGCTAAGGAGTGTGACTGTGCGTTTCATGGTAACGGTTGGTTTATCGGAATAAAAATAGGAAAAGTTACCAGCTGCCGGTTGCCGGTTGCCGGTTTGAAATAAAGTTGACAACTTTATAGGGTTTACAACTTGAAACCCATGCTACGCACAATCCTATCCTTTTCGCTCTGCTTCATTTTTCTGGCCGGTCAGGGCCAGGACGTTGACAACTTCGATTATTTCGCCAACAACTGGAACGTGGCCGGATTGAAGGACTACCCGCGGGGAGCCCGGATCAGTCCGGAAAACGCTGTGTATCTGGATGAATCAAACGGAGTGGTTGAAATCCGATATGGGACAAATCTTACGCCCCTGAGCCGGAAAGAGGGCAAGTTGGCTTGGGAGGGCTGGATGCCGATTATGCAGGTTCAGGCTGCAGAGGGCGGGATCCGATATGATTTTACCATCTGGGCGACCCCGATGCCGGATGTTAAAGAGTGGCAAAAGGCTTTCGACTGGCCGACGGAGGGGGAGAATTTCGCGGTCTGGATCCGGTATACGGCGACCAATATTTCCTCAAACCCGGCCCGGGCGCGGTTACATATCGGAATAAAACCAACAAAAAACTACGGTAATCATCTGATTGATAAAATACTGGCCCCCGGTGAATCATTGGAGCAGGCAGCCCGGTATCCATTCTTTTCCATCAAAAACCCTGATGCGCTTGCGGCTGCCGATTATAAAACCTGGTTTGACCGGACGGTCGGATATTGGCACGGGATGAAGAATTCCATTGCCCTGATTGAGGTACCGGAGAAGAAGGCCACCGATGCGCTGAAAGCCGCACATGTATGCCAGATGATCGCCAATGATCTCGGGGAGGTTCGCGGCGGGGAAGGATTCTACGATGAGTTCTACATCCGCGACGGGGCGTATCAGGTTATGGAACTGGAGGAGGCCGGCATGTGGGAAGCTGCGCGGAAATCCATCGAATTATATCTGCCCAGGCAGAGGGAGGATGGCCGTTTTGAATCGCACACCGGGCAATTTGACGCCAACGGTCAGGCTCCCTGGGTGCTGTGGCAGTATTACAAGATGACCGCCGACCGGGCTTTTCTGGAGCGGGTGTATCCGAAGATGCGGAAGTCGGCTGACTGGACGATCGGGACACTTAAGGGGACTCAGAATGACCCCGATTACCCCAGGCTGCTCCCGAAGGCTTTGGCAGACGGGGAATATCTGTGGGCGGGTCAAAACCATATCGTCGGGTATGATTTCTGGAACCTGCGGGGTTTGCTCGTGACGGCGGATGTTGCGCGAATCCTTGGAAAGATGGATGAGGCATCGGAACTGAACAGGATTGCTGAACAATACCGGTCGGCAATCAATGCCGCCATGCAGAAAAACGGATTGGCTCATTTTCCCCCGAGCTGGGAGCTTATCGGGACTCATTGGGGAAATACCGAAACCCTTTGGCCCACGCCGATATTTCCGAAAACCGATTCACGGGTGACTTCCCTGGTGGATTTTCTCAGAAACGATTTTGTGGGTGGATATTCTGAAGGAACGATCCGTTGGAACGGGTTTCCGGATGTGATCCATCCCTATATGGGGGCTTATACGTCCATGGCCGACCTCAGTTTAGGCAACGACGAACGCGTGGTGGAAGATTTTTACTGGTACCTGCTCCATTCGACAGCAGCGCACGCCTTTCCGGAAGGAATTTTCTACAGATCCCAGACCGCGTGGGGACATACCATCCCGCATGTAACCGGGGCCTGCAATTACGCTATCATGCTGCGGCACATGCTGGTACATGAAGAGGGCGATGAGCTGCACCTGCTGAAGGCCGTGCCCGACGGGTGGCTGGCCGACGGGAAGCAGATCCGGATTGAGCGGCTGCCGACCTGGTTCGGGAATGTGACGATGGTTGTTAAGGGGACAAAAGAGGGCGTTGAGGTTAAATTCGAGGGTCCCGACCGGGAAAAACCGGCCCGTATCATTCTTCACCTGCCGGATAACCGCAAGTTGGTTAATCCGTTGCCAGGTGTGCTGGTTGAACTCCGCAAACCGCAATCCGTTCAGTGGAATTTTGAAAAGGTGGTAAAACAGTACCAGGCGATGCAGGTGAAACCGGTGACAAGCGTTCGTTTTGGCATGATGACTGATGTGCACAAGGATATCATGCATGATGCCGACCAGCGGTTAACATCCTTTGTGAAAGAGATGACTGCCATTCAGCCGGATTTCACCATTCATCTGGGCGATTTTTGTCAGCCAATTGCCAAAAACCGTGAGTTTCTGGGGATCTGGAATTCCTTTCCCGGGGCCCGGTACCATGTATTAGGCAACCACGATATGGATGGGGGATTCAGCCGGGACTCGACAGTTTCATTTTACGGAGCGAAGGGGAAATTCTATTCGTTTGACCGGGGTGATTTTCATTTTGTGGTGCTGGACGCTAACGAGGTTAATCCTTCCCCATCACGGCCGGCCGGGTATGCACGCTATATCGGGAAAGAACAGCAGGATTGGCTGCGGAAAGACCTGGGTAAATCGAAACATCCGACGGTTGTTTTCTCCCATCAGCCCCTTCCCACCGGTATCGACAACTCCAAAGAGATCCTGGCCCTGCTGGCTGAAGCCGGAAACGCTAACCCTGCCGGAAAGGTGATCTCCTGTTTCAACGGTCACGACCACGCAGACCAGGTTAAGAAGATCGGGGACATCTGGTTCATCCAGGTCAACTCGATGTCGTACGACTGGCTGGGCGATGCCTATGTGCATAAAAGTTACCCGGATTCGATACATAAAAACTACCCGGCTATTCAATATACAGCACCCTACAAGGATCCCCTTTGGGCTGTTGTCACGCTAAGTTCAGACGGGACCATTAAAATTCAGGGAAGGAAGAGTGAGTGGGTCGGGCCTTCGCCGATGGAGCTCAAGCATCCGGGGAAAGGCATTGGTTTGAATTTCTCCACGGCCATTCAGGACACCGTATTGTCTTTCCAATTAGCAAAGCACAATTAGCGCGTAGCGCATAATTAGCGAAGCATAATTATTTTAAACGTGACCCGAAAGGAACGTCTCCTCGCCACCCTCCGCGGCCTCCCCGTCGACCGGCCCGCGGTTTGTTTCTATGAAATCAACGGCTACGACGAGCATCCCGGAGACCGGGATCCGTTCAACATTTTCTCCCATCCCTCCTGGCAGCCGCTGATCGACCTGGCCCGTGAAAAAACCGACCGCATCGTGATGCGGGGTGTGGCTTTCAAAGAGATCGCCCCCGACCCCATCGGCCACATTGCCACCGACCAAACCACCATAAAAAACGGCTCCCGCTGCATCCGGCGAACCGTTCATGCGGGAAGGCGCATCCTCACCATGGAGACCCGTCAGGATCCCGATATCAATACCATCTGGACAACCGAGCCGCTGCTCAAGGATCTGGATGACCTGGACGCATTCCTTGAACTCCCCGTTTTCGGTGCCGGCGAAACTGTGAATGCCACTGAATTCCTTAAAGTTGAAACCGATATCGGTGATACAGGTCTGGTCATGATCGACACGCCCGATCCGCTCTGTCTGGCCGCCCTCCTTTTTGATATGAGCAATTACACGATGGTAGCCCTCACCGAACAGGAGCGTTTTCACCGGCTCCTCGAGCGATTCTCCGAGGTTCTTCTTGCCAAAACGGAGGAAGTTGCAAAACTTCTCCCAGGCCGGCTCTGGCGCATATACGGTCCGGAGTTCGCCTCTCCGCCCTACCTGCCGCCGTATCTGTTCCGGGAATATGTATCCCGATATGTTGGCCCGATGATCGACCTCATCCACCAATCGGGAGGCTTTGCCCGGGTCCATTGTCATGGTAACATCCGTGATATCCTGGATGATATCGTGGTCATGGGCGCCGATGCCATCGACCCGATAGAGCCACCGCCCCAGGGCGATGTAACATTGAAATTTGTAAGGGAACGGTATGGCGACAGACTGGTTCTTTTCGGCAACCTGGAATGCGCCGATATTGAAAACCTACCCACCTCCGAATTTGAAAAGAAGGTCCGCCAGGCTCTCGACGAAGGCACCGCCGGCTCCGGCCGCGGCTTCGTACTCATGCCCTCCGCATCGCCCTACGGCAGGGTGCTGGGGGAGAGGGCGATGAGGAATTATGAAGCGATGGTGCGTAGAGACGCATAATAATGCGTCTCTACATTTGCCTTCTGCCTTCTGTCCTCTGTCTTACCTATTACGATCCCCAGTTCGTGAAGTGCAAATGCTTGGTATACTGTCCGTTGGCTAGCGAATCCATGCTCCGATACGCTAAGATAAACCATCGTTCAGCCCTCGAGGTGGCG
>MEOR01000087.1 GCA_001769295.1 Bacteroidetes bacterium GWF2_49_14
TCCAATCCGTAACAGGTCCGCCAGCCACACCCACCTTGAAGATATCGGGATAATTCAGCAATAAGGAGGTGGTCATAAAACCTCCATAACTCCAGCCATGAACCCCGATGCGGTTAGCATCAACAAATGGTTGATTCAGAAGGTATTGAATTCCCTCCATCTGATCGGCCATCTCAGATCTTCCCAGGTTCCGATGGATTACCTGCTCGAAATCTCTCCCACGAGCATCAGAGCCCCTGTTATCAAGGGTTAGCGAAATGTATCCCAGCTGGGCCATATAATGCTGCCATCCGCTTGCTCCTCCAAGCCAGCGGTTAACCACCAGCTGGGCATGGGGACCGCCATAGACATAAACGATTACCGGATATTTTTTTGCCGGATCCATCTGAGGGGGCAGGATAAGATATCCATAGAGATCGGTCCTTTTATCTGCTGCCTTGATCACCAGGGACTGGTAGGTGCCGAGTTTTTTCCCTGCCAAAGGATTTGAGGCTTCAAAAAGGACTTTCATTTCTGCTCCGGATGCCTCTCTGGCAACTACTTTTCCGGGCACTGTATAACTTGAATAAGAATCAAAACAATAGCGACCATCGGGGCTGATGATAACATCATGTGTACCGGGATCTCTGGTTAGCTGACTTTTAGTGCCGCTTGTCATGTCGAGACGATACGCATGCCTTTCAAGGGGACTCACTTCGGTTGAGCGGAACCAGATACTCTTTCCCTTCTTATCCCATCCCAGGAAATCCGTGACAACCCAATAGCCGCGAGTGACCTGCCTGATCAGGGAGCCGTCTGTCCGGTACAGGTAGAGGTGGTCATAACCGTCACGCTCGCTGAACCATATAAACTGCTCCGGATTTGCGGGATTAAAGAACATCCCCCGCAGGGGTTCAACATATTTCTCAGAGCGCTCCTCAAACAGAGTCCTGATTTTTTGTCCTGAATAAACATCATATTGATTCAGAACCATATGATTCTGTTCCCGGTTCAGAACTGCGATGAACACATACTTTTCCTCCGGATCCCAGGAAATATTGGTCAGGTAACAGTTCTCGCCCATTCCGTTTTCACGAATCACAACAGTCGCACCATCCGACACGCGGTACACACCCAATTCAACAGTTTCGCTGGGCCCGCCGGCCATCGGGTACCTTACCGGACCTACCTTTGCGGGGGTTTCAGCAATATTGACCAATGGATATTCGCTGACAGCACGCTCATTTTTTCGAAAATAAGAGAGATAATTGCCTTGCGGTGACCAGAACAGACCGTCTGTTATTCCAAATTCCTGTCGGGATACCGACTGACCGTTGGTTATTCCCGGTTCTTTTTCGTCAGTGACAGCCCGAACCCTGCCGCTCCTGTCAGACAGGTAGACATTTTTAGCATCAGTGAAAGCAACGAAACTGCCACCTGGCCCAAGCAGCGGTGTCATCATCGAATCATGAACCGGGACAAGGCCTGCGATCTGCCCTTTCACCGGGTCAACATCGAGGATACCCTGACTTGCTGTGAAGCGCAGCATCCCGGAAGCAAGCACCTCAGGGAGCCCGAGTCGGACGACAGGGCTGATCCCATTTTTGGCAAGCAGTTCATTAAAGGTTTCTTTCGTAAAAAGGACCGATTCCTTATTATTCCTGATATTCGTTTCGACCAGGGCATTGTCCCTGATGGTAATATAATGATTTGGCTTACTGCTCCAGGCATATCGCGGCAGAACCGGATAAAAACCGGTCTGCAGCACAGCCTCCTCAATGGTTAGCTGCTGACCAGGCAAAACAATACTGCTCAGTAAAAGAAGGACCGCAGCCGTCAATATTTTCATTTTTTCCTGATTATAGGTTTTTGATATTTGGCCTTTTTGCTTCCGCTGTAGAGGTCATACCGGCGGAACGAACATTCAATTGCACCGTTCAGCATCGGGATCTTTTTAGCCGGGTGCAAGCCCACAGCCTTCATGGCATCGGGGTTACCGCTGAAAATCCAGGACTGGTAACCCTGATAATGCTGTTTCATACGGTCACCGATCATCCTGTATAACCCACTGATATTCTCGACCTTAAGCCGTTCATCATAGGGAGGGTTCATGATAACCATACCACCTCCGGCCGGAGGAACAAAGGCTTCAATGGGTTCATGCACCAATTCAATTTTTTTATCAAGGAACGTTTTCCGCAATCCTTCACGGGCGAGCAGAAGTGATTTACCGGACTTATCGGCTCCGATAATCCGGTGCCTGAAATCGGAATTCTCCTCAAACTGATCCACAACATCCGTAAGAAGATCCTGATCAAAATTGTTCCATTTCTCAAATCCGAAAGCGGTACGGAAGGTTCCCGGCGGGATGTTATAGGCGATCATGGCCCCCTCAATCAGAAAGGTACCGGATCCGCACATCGGATCAACCAGGTTGCTTTTTCCGTTCCAGCCTGCGAGCATGAGAAGGCCCGCCGCCAGGACCTCATTGACCGGCGCCAGGTGCATCTGCGGGCGATAGCCGCGCTTATGAAGGGATTGTCCTGAGCTGTCGAGCAAAACATTGACCCGGGTATCCTGAATGTGTATTGAAATCCGCAAATCGGGATTCTCCCGGTCTACGCTGGGTCTCTTGTGCAGCTTGTCCCTGAACTGGTCTACCACCGCATCCTTTGTTCTTTGCGCAATAAACTGACTATGTGAAAAATGATCGGAAAAAAGAACGCATTCAACCGCCATGCTCATGGCCGGGTCCATATATCGGGTCCAGTCAATCTTTTGGATACCCTGATAAAGGTCGAAGTCATTTCTTGCGTCAAAGGTACCGATCTCGACCAGTACCTTCAGTGCTGTCCTCAGTTGGTAATTGGCAGCGTAGAGAGTCTTGAGGTCCCCGTTAAAACGCACAGCCCTGTTCAGGATTTGAATATCCTGGGCTTCAAGTGAGCGGATTTCGGCGGCAAGAATCTCTTCAAGTCCCTGGAAGGTTTTTGCAACCATGTAAAATCTATCGTCGAACATATCGTGTAAATCAGTTATCAGTTTTTAAAAGACGGTCAACAATCCTGACAGCCGATGCCAGCCGGTCAGGGCCTGTTCCGGAAACCCTGTACCAGGCAAATCCGGCCCGGTCAAGTTCCGATTCATATCGTTCATTAAGGTATTCCCTTCGTTCCGGATTTTCTCTCTGAGGATCTGAAACCCAGGGAATATCGGGCTGACAGACCAGATAGCTGCCGTGTCCGTAAAGGCGGACGGCAGCCTTAAGCCAATCCGGGCATTTCTTGTAAACTTCTTCAAACCAAACCTTTATGTTGATCAGGTCTGTATCATAAAACACCAGTTCATCGTTCCGGTGGGTCCGTATGGCTTCCAGCTGTCCTTCAGCGATAATCAACAAATCCTGATAGGTATAAGGCCCTTTCAGTGTTTCCAGGTACGTGCGCGCAAACTCATCAACCGCCGGAGCGCCATAATGTGCGGCCAGCCCATGGGTGAGCGTGCTCTTGCCGGTTGACTCGGCTCCTGTTATGTAAACAGCCCGCTTCATTCCTTCTGCATAGACTTTTTCCACTGAGAATACCCGATGATTGCGGTACACACATATATAAAGAAAAGGACGGTGGTTGCGTACATTTCCTGCCAGGCATAAACGGCAATTGAGATCGCATCAATCAAAATCCAGACCAGCCAATGCTGAAGTATTTTTCGGGCCAGCATCCATGTAGCAACAATTCCGCCGGCTGAGATCAAGCCGTCCCAGACGGGCACTTTGGAGTCAGTACCATAAAAGAGGGTGAGGGAAATCGCCGACCAGAGAATGGCAAATGTCAATAATAAAATCAGGCCGGTTTTCAGTCTCAGGTGGCTTACTTTTAACTGCCCATGGCTTTCATTCCCCTGATGTTTACGTGTCCATTGCCACCAACCGTAAAAACTGATAGCCGCATAATAGAACTGAAGGCCCATGCCGGCATAGAAACCGGCATTCAGGTAGACTATGGCATACAAAATTGCAGATGCTAAACCGAACCACCACAACCATTTTATTTGTCTGACCGATAGGATAACATACGTGATACTGACCGCCGCCGCTGCGACTTCAATCCGGTTCAGTTGTATCCAGTCGAGAGCCTCCTTCATCGAGCCGTAGAAATTTGAGCCGCTAAAGTACGGTTTTCGCTTAAGAATAATGGGAAAATAGTAGCTTGACGTTTATCAAAAAGTAGGATACCGATAGGAGCCTACCCATATTTTAGTTATTTTCGGGAAGCATTAAGAAA
The DNA here is from genome assembly GCA_001769295.1 of Bacteroidetes bacterium GWF2_49_14. Lineage (GTDB taxonomy): Bacteria > Bacteroidota > Bacteroidia > Bacteroidales > UBA12481 > UBA12481. Next base: position 4,263 of record MEOR01000087.1, read on the forward strand.
GCCACTATTTATTACCATGTCTGATAGTCTACCAGTTAAAATTCTGATAGTCGACGACCGGGAGGAGAATCTCTTCGCAATGGAGGCATTGCTGGACAGTGATGGCCTGGAGATTATTTCTGCCCGCTCCGGAAATGAAGCCCTGGGAATCCTTCTCGAACAGGAAGTCGCACTCATCCTGCTTGATGTGCAGATGCCAGGCATGAATGGTTTTGAAACCGCCGAACTCATCCGGGGAAGCTCAAGAACCCGCCATATTCCAATCATTTTTGTTACTGCAATCAGCAAGGAGGAGAAACATATTTTCCAGGGATATGAATCCGGGGCTGTTGATTATCTGTTCAAACCAATTGAACCTGAAATACTTAAATCCAAGGTTCGAATCTTTATCGACCTTCACCAGCAAAAGCAAACTCTTGAAAACATTACCCGAAAGCTTGAACTAACCATTTCGGAGCTCATTGAATCCCGGAAAAAACTTCGCCAGAATGAAGAGACCATCCGTGAAGCCTGGAAGGACGCAGAAAAGGCCCGTGAAATTGCTGAAGAAGCGAACCGGGCCAAGAGCGAATTTCTGGCCAATATGAGCCATGAAATCCGGACTCCGCTGAACGGCATTATAGGTATGGCAGATCTGGCTCTGCTTGACAAATACACTCCGGAACAGAGGGAGCGTATTGAGACGATCAAGCAATCCGGAGAGTCATTGCTTGAGATACTGAACGAAATTCTCGATCTCTCCAAAATAGAAGCTGAACGTGTGGAACTGGAAACGATACCGTTTAGCCCTGTCGAGGTTATTGAGCGGGTGGTCAGGATGCTGTCCGTCAAGATTTATGAGAAAAATCTGGAGCTCATCTGTAAAATCGACCCTCTGGTGCCTGAACAGGTTTTAGGTGATCCTACACGATTCCGTCAGATCGTCCTGAATCTCATGTCAAATGCATACAAATTCACCGAAGAAGGTGAAATCAGTGTGGAAATCAAGCTTCAAAACACATCAGAAACAAAAGTCATCCTGCAGTTCAGTGTGGAGGACACCGGAATCGGGATTCCCCGGAATCAGGTCAACCAGCTGTTTCAATCATTCAAACAGGCTGAAGCCTCGATTACCAGGCGCTTTGGAGGCACCGGTCTGGGGCTGAACATCACCCGCAAGTTGCTGGGATTGATGAACGGTGACATTTGGGTTGAGTCGGAGCCTGGTAAGGGATCGAAGTTTTTCATTCAGGTTCCCTTTGACAAAATTACAGAACCGGAGGGATCGGCTGATTTCTCACCCGGACCGGAATACTCGCCCGTTCTTATTTTCGAAGGTAATGACCATTCCGCCAGGGCAGACAAGTTCGCTTTTGAAAGTCTGAACCTGAAGGCCGATTTTATAGTAAAACAGGCAGTTAACCCCGATGACCTGCTGGCATCCTTTGACAGCTATAAGTATATTTTCATTGATGCCCAGGTGAAATCCACCTCAGGCAGACGCCTCACTGAAGATCTTCCGGTAAAACTGCGGGGTACCGGATCTGTTCCGATTTTTCTCCTGGCGCCAACCAATATCAGCATAAACCAGGATCAACTGTTCGCCCTTGGGATTGCAGGTATTATCAAGAAACCTCTTTTCCCTAAGGACCTAAAGAAATGCATTACCGACTATTCCAAGCCTGCCTCCGTTAAGACTGAGCCGCCGGTTCAGGATATTATCCAGGTCTCGGCATCAAGAACACTGAGAATATTGCTTGCTGAGGACAACCCAATCAATACCAAGCTCGCTGTGGGATTCCTTCAGCTACGCAACTGGAAGATCGATTGTGCCGTCAACGGGATGGAAGCCGTTAACCGCTTTATGGATCAAAAATATGACCTGGTCCTGATGGATATTCAAATGCCCGAAATGGACGGTCTGGAGGCCGCCGGGAAAATCAGGGATTATGAACAACTCAAAAACCTGCCGCCCACACCGATTATTGCACTTTCGGCTCACGCGATGAAGGGCGATATTGATAAGGCAATCCATGCAGGAATGGATGATTATATTACTAAACCATTTAAACCATCCGAATTATACCGGGTCATCGAAAAACTTACGCACCTTACCGACGAACCACTTTAACAATGAAGCAGCCTATTCAGTTGGATGAATTGCTGGAACGGGTTTCCGGCAATATTGAATTCATTAATCTAATGATGGACACGTTCTATAACAGTTGTGAAGAGAGGCTCTCAACCATGGAGCGTGAATTTGAAGCACACAATTATGATGAGCTCGCTGACAGGGCTCATCAGCTTAAAGGTATTGTGGGTAACCTTTCGATTAAAGAAGCTGTGGGAATTTTGAAAAAGCTTCATGAGGAGGCACGGCTTAAAAACGACAAGCAAATCAAAAAACTCCTTCTAAAGCTCAGGCAATCCATTGATAAAGCACATCAATTCTATCTAACTGACCCGATCTTCAAAAAATAATCTGATCCCCGCCCCATGAAAACATGGTTCCGAAATCTTAAGATCAAGGGAAAACTAAATCTGATGATCGGGGTATCCTTGCTGTCCCTGATTATTTTCGGATTGACCTCGGTTTACCTGATAAAAACAACCAAGGTGGTCAACATCATGCTGATAGCCCAGCGGGATTATATGACTGATTACCACAAAAGTCTGGAGTACTATTATCAATTTAAACAATATCAGGCCTCCGGAATTATTGACAGGGCAAACATTAACCTTGAAAACGCGAAAAATAAAATAACGAGTGCCAATGATAAACTGAGACTTTTCTCAAATGTTGAACTAATATTAAAAAAACCAAATTCGGTACTGATTCCTGAAATCTGCAATATATACGGAAGTGCCGTCGGCGCTGTTCCTGGTGAGACTACTACAGCTGATGCAAGATTGCTTGTGAATCGTATGAGGCTCTTCGGCTGGCTTAACCTTTCTGCAATAAAGACCAGCTCGGAAGCCGCAAATACAGCATTGGATCTGGCTGAACAAATTCTAGATGTTTTCGTTGAATCTGAATCTGAAAGAATTACCTCCGGCACCACACTTACTGAAAAACTGAGTGGGATTTTATCCACCATGGAGAGGGAGGAGACAGCCTATGCCGGGTCCGTCAAGGAGATAAGCGATACGACCATTATATCCCTCAAGTATACGGTTATCATACTTATTATAATATTGGGATTGCTCATTTATCTTCTTTCTTTAGCGATTGGCAGGCTTATTACATTCCCAATCAGTAGCATCAGGAAGAATTTGAATTTAATGTCCAAAGGAGATGCCTCGGGAATTTCCGATTACCAATCCCGGGATGAAATTGGCCAGCTGGCTGATTCATACCGCGAAATGCAATCGATCATGCTTGGTCAGGTGAACCACGCCAGGAAGGTTGCCAACGGTGATTTCGATTCCCTGCTGGAACCCCGGTCCGAAAAGGACAAGCTTTCACTGGCCCTGAATGAGATGACCCGGTCCCTCAAAGCATCCCGTGTTAAATCGGATCATGATAACTGGATCAAATCAAATCAGAATGAGATGAGTTTTGAGATTCAGGGGGACCTTGATCTTGACAGGCTAAGCCAACGGATAATCGGATTGATCTCCAAACAACTGGATGCATTAAGCGGGGCGCTTTTCATTTTCAGGAACAAGAAAGAGGTTGAGTTCGCCGCAGGGTTTGCAGTCAATACCGATCAGGCGTCCAAGCGGTCATTTAAGCCCGGAGACGGGCTGATCGGCCAGGCCATGAAGGACAAAAAACCTATCCTGGTTAAGGATGTCCCGGGAGGGTACCTTGATATTTACAGTGGAACCGGATCGACACGGCCCAAGCACCTCCTGATCGTTCCCTGCATATATAATTCTGTTACAGAGGCCGTTCTCGAGCTTGGAAGCGTTAAACCCTTCAATCCAGCCTCACTTGAATATTTAAATCTTGTCGCTGAATCGATAGCTATTGCCATGCAGGCATCGAAGAGCCGCACCGAACTCCAGAATCTGCTTGAGAAACAGGAGAAAATGACCGAAGAGCTCCAGGTTCAGCAGGAAGAACTCCGGCAGACTAACGAGGAGCTTCAGGTCCAGCAGGAGGAGCTGAGGCAAGCCAATGAAGAGCTTGAAACACAGACCCGGGAGCTTGAAGAATCAAAATCAAACCTGCAGGCCCAACAGGAGGAACTAAGGGTAACCAATGAAGAGCTGGCCGAAAGATCTAGGGCTATTGAAAGTCAGAAAGACAGTCTGAAGAGGAAGAATGACGAACTCGAAAAGGCCCGGCAGGACATTGAGGAGAAAGCGCGGGAAATAGAACAGGTGAGCCGCTATAAATCGGAATTCCTGGCGAATATGTCACATGAACTCAGAACTCCATTGAACAGTATTCTGGTTTTATCCCAGATACTCAGTCAGAACAAGGATAACAATCTGACTGAGAAGCAGATAAAATCGGCCCAGACGATAAAATCATCAGGCGAGAACCTGCTTGTCCTGATCAGTGAAATCCTTGATCTTTCAAAGATAGAATCCGGCAAGGTGGAATTACACACCGAAAATGTGGAGATTTCTTCCGTGGTTCAAGACCTTTTTGAAACTTTTCACAGCATGGCAGAGGTGAGAAAGCTCGCTTTCGAAACAGCAATCGATGAAGATATCCCTCTGCATATTCAGACGGACTCGCTGCGGCTCGGTCAAATCATGCGCAACCTTATCTCCAACGCCATTAAATTTACGGAGACCGGATTTGTAAAACTCAGAGTTTGCCGACCACTAAAACCCGAGCAGCTTCCGGCCCGTTTTCAGGGCCGGAAGGACTTAATCGGTTTCTATGTTGAAGACTCCGGTATAGGGGTTGCTAAGGAAAAGCAAAAGGAAATATTTGATGCATTCAAGCAGGCAGACGGAACTACAACCCGTAAATTCGGTGGTACCGGGCTCGGACTTGCCATCTCCAGGAATTTCTCAAGGTTAATGGGTGGTGATATCCTCCTCGACAGCCAGACCGGCAAAGGGAGCCTCTTCATTCTGCTGCTTCCGGAAGCCAGCTCGGTTTTGAAAGGCCCGGGTCTGGCCATTCACCAAATAGTGCATGAAAACCCGGAAGCTGAATTCAAGATGCAGGAAATACCAGCACAGAAACAGGAAAAAGTGCCGTTCAGTGAGCCGGCGGAAGAGATGTGGATTGAAGAAACCTCTGTGCTGGATGACCGTAAGGAAATTAAAAAAGGAGATACTTTCCTGCTAATAATCGAGGATGATAATTCCTTTGCCCAGATTGTCCTTGACCTTGCGCATGAGAAGAACTTCAAATGCATGATTGCTCCAAATGGCGAAACCGGGCTTCACTATGCCGACTATTACAGTCCGAGCGCCATTATTCTTGACATTGGTCTGCCTGGAATCGATGGGTGGGAAGTGATGAAAAGGCTGCAGGAAAATCCTGCAACACGACATATTCCCGTTCATTTTATGTCGGGGACCGATAAGAGTCTGGAAGCCTTGAAAAAAGGTGCGATCGGATTTTTAACCAAGCCCGTAACCATTGATGAGATTAACGAGGCTTTTGACAGAATTGAAGGACTGATTTCCAAGCCATTGAAAAAGCTTCTGGTGGTTGAGGATGATGCAGCCATGAGGCTCAGCATCCATGAACTTATCGGCGAGGAAAACATTCAGATTGTCAGCGTCAGCAAGGGCCAGGAGGCAATCGAGCTATTAAAGAAAGAGTCCTTTGACGCGATGATCCTGGATCTTGGGCTGGAGGACATGACCGGATACGATCTCCTTCAAAAGATTGGGAAGCGAAAAGATTCACATGCCATGCCCGTGATTATTTATACGGGCAAGGAGTTAACCCGGGAAGAAGAAGAGAGATTAAAAAGCTATTCCGACAGGATTATCATCAAGGGGATAAAATCACCGGAAAGATTGCTGGCTGAGACCACCCTGTTTTTGCACCAGGTTCAGTCGAACCTCCCGGAAGAAAAGCAAAAAATGCTCAGGAACCTTCATCCCAAGGAGGATGTCATGAAAGATAAGATAGTCCTGATCGTTGATGACGACATGCGCAATGTGTTTGCCGTAACCAGCCTTCTCGAGGATGTCGGACTGAAGATCGTGGTCGGGAAAAATGGCAGGGATGGAATCGAGAAGCTGAAAAACAATCCGGTAGATCTGATACTGATGGACATCATGATGCCGGAAATGAACGGGTATGAGGCCATGGAGGAGATCCGCAAAGAAATGAAATACAGAAAATTGCCAATCATTGCCCTGACAGCAAAGGCAATGCCGGGCGACCGTGAGAAATGCCTGCGTGCCGGGGCCAGCGATTATCTCACCAAGCCGATCGATTCTGAAAAATTACTGTCAATGTTACGTGTATGGCTTTACAAGGGGTAGAAGAGGAGAACCAGGGCCGGGATATTGAGGCCATAGAGCTTGATTTGCTGCTGGAAGGAGTCTACCAGCGTTATGGCTATGATTTCCGGGATTATGGAAAAGCACATGCCAGACGGCGCATCCTGCACCGCCTGGCCATGTCGGGGCTCAAAACCATCGCTGAATTGCAACATAAAGTACTGCATGATGAATCCTTCTTTCATATTCTTCTTCAGGATTTATCAATCAACACGACCGAAATGTTCAGGGATCCTGATTTCTTTCTTGAACTCAGGGAACAGGTAATCCCCGTGCTTAAAACCTACCCGTTCATTAAAATCTGGCATGCCGGCTGCTCAACGGGCGAAGAGGTATACTCCATGGCTATTATTCTCAAGGAAGAAGGGCTGCTCAACCGTTCGCAGATCTATGCAACCGATTTCAATCCGGTCGTTCTTCAATCGGCCCGGGAAGCCATCTATCCGGCCTCACTGATGAAGGATCATACCCGGAATTACATTAAAAGCGGTGGAAAACACTCATTTTCTGATTATTACAGCGCCCGCTATGATTCTGCAATACTGAAGAAATCCTTAAAGGAAAATGTGGTTTTTGCTGACCATAATCTTGTGACTGATGGTGTTTTCGGTGAAATGCATCTGGTGATGTGCCGGAATACCCTGATTTATTTCAACAAGACCTTGCAGGATAAGGTGATCGGATTGTTTAAGGACAGCTTGATTTCGGGTGGATTCCTGTGTCTGGGATCCAAGGAGAGCCTCACTTTTTCAGCTCACAAGGAGGCTTTCAACCCGCTTGTTGCCAAATGGAAGATCTTCAGAAAAAAATACTGACAGGTCATGGAAGGCGGAAATGACAGGAATTACGATGCCATAGTGATCGGTACATCGGCTGGTGGACTGGATGCGCTCGGCGTGATCCTGCCTGCCATTCATACCCGTATCCCGGTTCCGATCCTCATCGTCCAGCATATCAGTGCTTCCAGCGACTCCTTTATTGTCACCTATTTCGACCGCCTCTGTACCCTCACGGTGGTTGAAGGATCGGAGAAGGCGCCGCTGCTGCCAGGGCATGTATATTTCGCACCTCCGGATTATCACATGCTTGTGGAAGAGGACCGGACTCTCAGCCTGTCCAATGATGAGAAGGTGAATTATTCACGTCCCAGTATCGACGTGCTGTTCGAAACAGCCAGTTGGGTTTTCAGGAGCCGTCTGATCGGGATTATTCTGACTGGTGCCAATTGGGACGGAGCTCATGGCCTGGCGCTTATCGGACTTTCCAAAGGGCTGACAATTGTGCAGAATCCGTTGAATTCAGCCGTTTCCAGGATGCCAGAAGCTGCTATCGAAACAAGAAAACCCGATTACATCCTGAACCTGGATGAAATCGGGCCTTTAATTAACTCGCTTTTCGGACTTACTCCCACTCAATCGTAGCCGGTGGCTTGGAGCTGATATCGTATACCACCCGGTTAATTCCTCTTACCCGATTTATAATCTCATTGGATATGCGTGCAAGAAACTCATAGGGCAAATGCGACCAATCTGCGGTCATTCCATCGGTTGAAGTCACGGCGCGGAGGGCAACAACATTTTCGTACGTCCGTTCATCACCCATAACACCCACAGCCTGGACAGGCAGAAGAATCGCGGCTGCCTGCCAAACCTGGTCATACAGTCCCGACTCCTTCAGGCCACTGACAAAAATGTCATCAACTTCTTGCAGGATTTTCACCTTTTCCGCCGAAACCGGTCCCAATATCCGGATACCGAGGCCCGGACCGGGGAATGGATGACGCTTAAGAAAGAGATCCGGGATATGAAGGGCCGTACCCACCCGTCTTACCTCATCCTTGAACAACAGTTTGAGTGGCTCAACGATTTTCAGGTTCATTTTATCGGGCAGGCCTCCTACATTATGGTGGGATTTAATAGTGGCAGATGGCCCATTAACCGACACAGATTCAATCACATCCGGGTAAATGGTGCCCTGCGCAAGCCAGCGGATGCCGGTGAGTTTCTCCGCCTCCTTATCAAATACTTCGATAAAAACCCTGCCAATGATTTTTCTCTTCTTTTCCGGATCACTCTCGCCGGCAAGTTCGTCGAGAAAGAGGCTCTCAGCCCGAACACCGATCACATTAATTCCCAGATGCTTATAGGATTCCAGGACTGTTTCAAACTCATGCTTGCGAAGGAGTCCATTGTCAATGAATATACCGGTAAGTTTTTCACCAATTGCCTTGTTGAGCAGCACGCCGGCCACTGTAGAATCTACCCCGCCTGACAGTCCAAGGACCACCTTGTCATTACCCAGAAGACTTCTCATCTGGTCAACCGTAGAGTCAATGAAACTATCCGGTGTCCACGTCTGTTCACAACCGCAGATGGAAACTGCAAAGTTTTGCAGAAGGTCCTTACCTTCAAACGTATGGTAGACTTCCGGGTGAAATTGAATGCCATAGGTTTGTTCGCCTTCAATTCGAAAACCTCCGACTGTAACGTCCGATGTACTTGCTGTAATGGTATAAGTGGCCGGAATGCTGGCAATTGTATCCCCATGGGACATCCAGACCTGTGTATTCAGGGAAATTCCGGCAAACAGGCTGTCGCTATGGTCGACAAAAGACAGGTTTGCCCGGCCATATTCCCGTTGGTTGGAGGGAAGCACTTCGCCTCCGTAATTCTGCGACAGGAGCTGTGCTCCATAACAGATGCCCAACAGAGGAATTCTGCCTTTGATTTCTGAAAGGTCAGGCATAGGTGCAGTGTCATCACGGACGGAAAACGGACTTCCTGACAGTACAACGCCTTTTATGTTTTCCCCGATTTTTGGCGGCCGGTTAAAGGGGTGGATTTCACAGTATACATTCAGCTCCCTGATTTTACGCGCAATAAGCTGCGTATACTGAGAGCCGAAATCCAGAATCAGAAGGGTGTCCTGCATCATAAGTGGTTTCGGATTTTTTTTTCAAAGGTATTACTAATCGGTAAATAGCTGCGGTATCTCTATGGTATCCCCATCCCGGGCTTCCGTAGTTTCGGGGAAGGCCACCCGGGCTTCTGCCAGCAGGAGGGAGGTATCTTTATAGCGGGCAGAGAAATGCCCGATAAGCAGTCGCCTTACTCCGGCAAGACGGGCCATTTCTCCGGCCTGACCGGCCGTGGAGTGAGCCGTTGCAAAGGCCCGGTGTTCATGACTTGCAGCATAGGTAGCCTCATGGTACAACAAGTCGCATCCCGTGAAATTCTCAATTAGCGGCGGATGAAAGAGCGTATCGGTACAAAAGGCATAGGATCTTGGTACCGGTACTTTCCCTCCGGCAGGTGAAACTTTTTCAACGAAAAGGAATCCCCAGGCGGGGGAACGATGCTGAACCGGAAAGGAAAACACATCGACGGCCTTATCGGAAAGGATCAATGTTTTACCCTTCGGCTCCAGTGAATGAAACTGAATGAGATACAATAACTTATCCGGAAAATGATTGAAATGTGAGGTTACGATCTCCTCGAGGCCTGCCGGACCGTACAGATCGAGTGGTGATTTCCGGCCGAGGAGGCTCAGGGTTGACATCAGGCCAAAAAGACCGAGAATATGATCGCTGTGCAGATGGCTGATGAAGATTGTGTGAATTCTGCCAAACCGGATCCGGTATCTGCGGATCTGTATTTGTGTTCCTTCACCACAGTCTATTAAATAGAACCGCTCATGTACATTAAGCACATGAGCGGTGGTATTTCTAGCGGCAGTGGGTACTGCGGAGCTGCTTCCCAGAATTGTCAGGGAAAACTTCATCCGCACTATCCTTCCTGTTCCGGAGTTGCTTCAGTTGCCTGTGGCTTCTCCTTCTTTTTGCGGGTTTTAGGTGCAGGGGCTTCAACGGCAGGGGCTTCTTCAGCAGCTACTTCAGCAGCTACTTCAGTAGCTACTTCAGCAGGTGCAGGAGCTACTTCAACCACGGGAACTTCCTCAACAGGAGTTGGAACAACCTTGGCGGCCTGGGCTGCGTCAGCTACGCGCTTTTTCTCCTTTTTGAAATTGCTCAGTTCATCAGCCTCCATTTTGTCTTTCAAGGCAGCCAACTGGGATATGTCACCAAGGGTGGTGGATTCCATGCTGGTTTTTACTTTTTTCTGCGCTTTCTCAACAACGGGTTTTGGTTTACGTTCAGCACTCTCCTCGGCACGTTTCTCATCTTCAAAAACGCGGCTGTGGGAAAGGATGATCCGTTTTGCTGATTTGTTGAACTCTATCACCTTGAACATCAGTTTCTCTTCGGCTTTTGCCTGGGTACCGTCTTCCTTAATCAGGTGGCGTGGGGTTGCGAAACCTTCAACACCATAGGGAAGCGCGATGACAGCTCCACGGTCGAAGACACTAACAATGGTACCTTCATGTATGGTTCCTTCGGAGAACATGGTTTCGAAAACATCCCATGGATTCTCTTCAAGTTGCTTATGACCAAGGCTCAGGCGACGGTTCTCCTTATCGATCTCAAGGACCACAACCGAAATCTCGTCACCGATTGAACAAAATTCAGCCGGATGCTTGATTTTCTTGGTCCAGGAGAGATCAGAGATATGAATCAGGCCGTCAACACCTTCTTCGATCTCAACAAAGACACCGAAGCCGGTAAAATTACGAACCTTAGCAGTATGCTGCGAACCAATCGGATAGCGGGTTTCAATGTTAGCCCAGGGATCTGTGCGCATCTGCTTCATGCCCAATGACATTTTGCGTTCGTCACGATCCAGGGTCAGTATCATCGCCTCAATCTCATCTCCAACCTTCAGGAATTCCTGAGCGCTGCGCAGATGCTGTGACCAGGACATTTCTGATACGTGGATAAGTCCTTCAACGCCAACCACCACTTCAACGAATGCACCATAATCAGCCATAACAACAACGCGTCCTTTAACAACGTCACCAACTTTGAGGTTAGCGTCGAGGGAATCCCATGGGTGAGGAGTCAGCTGTTTCAGTCCGAGTGCAATCCGCTTCTTATGATCATCGAAGTCAAGGATAACAACGTTTATTTTCTGATCCAGTGTAACAATCTCTTCCGGATGGTTTACGCGACCCCAGGAAAGGTCGGTAATGTGAATAAGGCCGTCAACACCGCCGAGGTCGATGAATACACCATAGGAGGTGATATTCTTGACCGTTCCTTCGAGTACCTGGCCTTTTTCAAGCTTAGAGATAATTTCCTGCTTCTGAACTTCCAGTTCAGCTTCGATAAGAGCTTTGTGGGAAACCACTACGTTCTTGAACTCATGGTTGATCTTAACAACCTTGAATTCCATGGTTTTTCCAACAAAAATGTCATAGTCACGAATCGGTTTAACATCAATTTGTGAACCCGGGAGGAAAGCCTCGATTCCAAATACATCGACGATCATGCCACCCTTGGTCCTGCACTTGATGTAACCCTTAATAATTTCACTTTTCTCATATGCGTCGTTGACACGATCCCAGGAACGCAGGGCGCGTGCCTTTTTATGAGAAAGAACGAGCTGACCGTTTTTGTCTTCGAGAGTCTCGACATAAACCTCAACTTTGTCACCGGCTTTAAGATCCGGGTCATAGCGGAACTCGTTAAGACTGACAACACCTTCGGACTTGTATCCGATGTTGACAACAACTTCCCGCTTGTTCATGAATACAACCGTTCCATCAACCACCTCATTGGGAGCGACCACTGAGAGTGTCTGATCAAACATGGCCTCCAGCTGGGCCCGCTCGTCGGCGGAATACCCATCCTGTTCGGCAGCATATTTATCCCAATCAAATTCCTGGCCGTGAGCCGGTTTCGGGATCAACATGGCAACATCAACCTCCTCTTCCTCTTCTTCAATCACTTCTTCTTCTTCAATCACTTCCTCTTCCTCTTCCTCTTCGGGGACAATTACCTCTTCTTCAATTTCTTCTTCGTCGAAGGTGAGATCAACTTCAACTTCTTCGGTTTCCTCTTTTTGAGCCTCTTCGGCTTCCGGGTTAACAACCTTTTCGGCTTCTTCTTCAGCCAAGTTTTTTTCTAGTTCTGACATTTTGTAAAACTCAATTAATTAATGTGTTAGACATTATTTTGATAAACTTGGCCGCAAAGGTAAGTTTTTATTGTGATTTCTCATCACTTTTCGCCTGCAATCTGGGCGAAACAAAGACAAAAACATAACTCAGATAAATGATCATACCGGTGGGCATCTGTCCGTACAATCCATTGCCATAACTGGCCACCATGATGCCGAATATTCCGGCTGTCAGGGCGGCCATTATTTGTCGAATCTCCGGATCTCTGAGCTTCCACACGATGATGCAACATCGGATCAGCAAATAGAATAATATGATCAGGTGGAGTGCAAGACCCACAATTCCCATTTCGGCCCAGATTTTAACAAACCAGGAATCCGTCGGAGTTTGTGCCAAAAAACTATTGGGACTAAAACGCATGCCCCAGTTTCCTGCCGAGCCTACCCCACCGCCGATGGGTTTATCAGCGAGGTAAACTTTGAGCTTACGCTGGTTTTCTAACCGAACCTGAAAGGAGCGGTCCTGAGAAGGCCTTACTGCTGTCCTAAGCCTGTATACCTGGTAATTGGTATTACCCACCATGGTGTACCGTAAAACTCCGTAGGTTCCGGCAACCAGTAATACGCCCAAAGCGAATATCTTAAAGTTTTTACTCAGGAACAGGTACAGCATGGCTCCGGCAGCGGGTACTGCAATCGCTCCGCGTGTACCGGAATAGAGCATGCCCATGAGGGTTATCAATGAAATGGCCAGTAATATAATCCGCTTTTTTTTGCTCACTTTTCCGAGAGCAATAATGGCAGCAACAAGCGAGGCATGCCCCATGGCTGCCCCAAACTGGCCCGCATCAGAATAGAAGCTGAAAGCTCTTAATCGTCCCTGGATCCGGTGCGTAAGCGCGCCCCCGGAATCCAACCACCGCTCTTCCCATCGGTCCGGAGCGATTTCGATTTGTTGAAATCCCTTGAGTGCGGCCATCACTGAAATAAACAACCAGCCTATCAGAAAAAGCTGGAGGTCGCGCTTATCCCTGATAAGCAGGAATGCAATCGGAATCATCAGGATCTGGTAGAAGGCCACCCCCCTCATTGCGTAGAACCAAGCGGTGATACTAACCGACTGAGGATTTGCAATTTCCATAATTGTGTAACCCATCCAGATTGCCGAAACCGCCGTGAAATCGTTCCCTGCATCCTTCCAATTTATTTTCCGTCCTCCGCCCAGAATTATTGCAATAAGGGTGACAACGAGTAGTGCATCTACACCCAGGCCAAACGGAATGCCCTCTATATAGCGGGTGATTCCGATAGCAAAAAAGGAGAGTAAAAATGAAAGGATAAGACCGAATCTTGGTTCCAGAAAAATCCGGATCAATATATAAACCCCGATTGGGATGACAACCAGCAATGCACCGACAACCGGTCCTTTAGCACCAATCGCAAGGGCTGCTGCAATGGCAAAGAAGGCCAACGACAGAATGAAGAATGGCTTTTTAATCCTTTCCGCGCCGGTGTCTGGAAACAGGCTCTCCATCTCCTACTTTTTTAAGAAATGGAGGACCGATTCCCGGATATACCTTATGCCCTCCGGGAAAATCCGAAGCATGTTGGTACCCAGATCGTGCCGGAGAAACAGGTTACCCACAATCACTCCGGCGGCTGAATTCAGAATGGTACAAATGGCAACGCCCTCCAGGGAACCAAAATACCGGATCACCAGGATGTCGCCAACAATGTTCACGAATGCCATGCAGAGGACCTTGACGGTATTGAGAGCGGGTCGATTGATGGCATCGAGTGTAACACCGGAGAACCGGTCCATGGGCAACAGAAGTGAATAGATCAGGAAGATCTGAAAAATTGTGAACGACCCGACATAGGCAGCACCTCCAAGAAGCAGGGTCAGTGGCTTCGCAAGGAAGAAAAGAAGGATTGCCATCGGTATGAATAGCAAAGTTGCCAAACCGGTGTACCGGTAAAAGATTTTCCTCACCTCTTCCGGCTTGTCTTGCCGGCTTGCCTTGCTCATGGCAGGAAAGGCCACCTGGACAAGACTTCTGAGAGGGATTTCAATCACTTCGATCAGCTTCAGCGGAATGCTGTAGTAAGCCACATCGGCACCCGTCATCATGATACCAATAATAATAGTATCGGAACTTTTGAGCAGATTGCTGCCAATCAGGGTCACGAGGCTGAATTTTCCGAAATGCAGCTGCTCAAGCAGTCTGGCTTTTGTTGTATAACGAATAAACCGAATGCCATCCCACCCTTTAACAATGCTGTAGAGGGATGCCAGCAGATGCGATCCCAGGTGCGCAATAACCACGGCAGTAATGCTCCAGTGAAGCCAGAAATAATTGATCACCAGAAAAACGAAGAAGGACCCCATATTAACAGCCCGCAGATTCAATATCCTTCCGAATTGCCTTCGGGCCTGAAGTACTGAGAGAGCTGTGTTCAGGGGCAGAAGGAGGACAGATAACAGCGGGTACCAGATAAAAAACAGATCAAACCCCTTATTGTGAATAGGATCAGGAAATAACAACAAGCCTGAGTAAATCAGCATAATGCCGGCAATCGTAACCAGAACAGATAAAAACCAAGCAGACCCGACAATGGAGCGCTCCTCCTCTACGGTCCCTGATCCTGAAAGAAACCTCACCAACGGAGTACTCGTAATGCCCTTCCGGATCATCTCGAGCAAGGCCATTCCCGACAGATACAAAACCCATTCGCCGAATTCATCCTCACCAAAGGTACGGGCCAGTATAAAAATATTGGCAAAACCGAACAAGGCAAAAACGAGGTTACCTATGAGCGATAATGAATTCTCAGCCCTTATGATTTTCACT